>CAZKOQ010000255.1:0-5097 GCA_964554425.1 uncultured Pirellulales bacterium
TACGGCATAGTCTATTTGGCGGAGCAGCAGAAACCGGTTAGACGGCGGGTCGCTTTGAAGGTCATCAAGCCGGGTATGGATACCAAAGAGGTTATCGCTCGCTTCGAGGCCGAACGCCAGGCCCTTGCCCTTTTAACTCATCCCAACATCGCCCAGGTATATACTGCAGAAACGACTGAGGCCGGCAGACCATACTTCGTTATGGAATATGTTAGGGGCGTCCCCATCACAGAATACTGCGACACCGAAAAACTCACAGTTGAGCAGCGCCTCAAATTATTCATGCAGGTCTGTGAGGGAGTTCAGCATGCCCACCAGAAAGGAATCATCCATCGGGATATCAAACCATCGAACATCCTGGTGTCCATTGAAGCTGATAAGGCAACACCGAAGATTATTGATTTTGGAGTGGCCAAAGCCCTCAGCCAGCCGTTAACTGACCGCACGCTTTACACCGAGCAGGGCCAGTTCATCGGAACTCCCGAGTATATAAGTCCTGAACAGGCGGAAATGACACACCAGGACATAGACACACGCTCGGACATCTACTCGCTGGGTGTGGTGCTTTATGAACTCCTGACCGGCGTGCTGCCCTTTGATGCCAAAACGCTCCGGGAAGGCGGGGTTGACCATATTCGACAGGTTATTCGTGAAGAGGAGCCGAAGACACCAAGCACAAGGCTAATCACTCTAAGTGGAGAAGATTCAACGAAAGTAGCAAAACACCGTCATGTTGATTTCGGTTCGCTTCAGCGGAAGCTTCGCGGTGATTTAGACTGGATAACGCTCAAGACACTGGAAAAAGACCGGACTCGCCGGTATGGTTCGGTGGGTGAGTTTACCGCTGACATCAATCGCCACTTAAACAATGAGCCGATATTAGCCAGGCCGCCGAGCACGGTGTACAAGATTAGAAAGTTCGTGCGCCGCAATCGGACGTCAGTAACTGCGGCTGCAGCCGTGGCAGCGGCAATAATAGTGGGCTTAATTATCAGTACCGCGATGTACTTCCGGGCTGAGATCCTGCGAGTGGAAGCCAAGCGACAGGCTAATATCAACGAAGCCATGGTCAACTTCCTGAAATCGGCCAACAGACTTGATCTATCGGACTCCGCAATCTCAGGCATAGATTTGGAGCACCTTGCTGGTTCGAGTGCACTTCGAAGTCTGGTGGTTCCTAACACTCAAATCAATGACACAGACCTTGCTCACCTCAAAGATGTCATTTCACTTGAGGGCCTGTTTCTTGGTGGGACGAAAATAACTGATGCCGGGCTGGCCTATCTCCAAAACCTAACTGCACTCAAGTCTCTTTGTGTTCATGGGACTCAAGTCGGTGATGCAGGACTGGCGTATCTCAAGGACCTGACCTCACTTGAATATCTTTGCCTCGTCGGCACAAAGGTCAGCGACGCAGGTTTAGTTCACCTCAAAGGCCTTACTTCGCTACAGGACTTAGGACTCGTGGGAACACAGGTCACAAAATCAGGCTTGAGCGAGTTAAAGCGAGTACTGCCTGATTGCCGTATTTCGGGACCAGATGCCCAAGCAGAGCCTGCAACCGTCAAGTTAGGAATTCCTGAAGAAAATATGAAAATCCCTGAGAAGCTAAAGACCTGTGCAGCGAACTTACAAAAAATTTACACGGCGATCAAAAAATTCGAGGAGGACAGGGATGATCTACCTAACTGGCTTTCTGACCTGGTTCCCAATTACCTTAGCAAAGAGTATTTGTTGTGTCCTACCAATCTTGACCAAACCAAAGCACCATATTACCCCGACCCTAACCTTCCATGTAGCTACACCTACGAGTTTTCGCCAGCACCAGCTCCAGAAGGTTGGGATCCAACCGGCAAAATGATATCTCGAGATTGGAAAAAGCAACAACTGAGAGAGTTTGGGGATGTCGTACCCGTTGTTCGCTGCTGGCATCATGGTCTTGACAGGGTTCTTAGTATATCCATGGGCGGCCAAATTTTCTGGAGCCCCGCGTTGTGGGAAGCCTTGTTTACAACTGCTGCTTACTCCGTGCCTGATAAGCCTCCTTCAATCATCGGAAAAATTGCCGCTCCCTTTGCACTGAAAGACATTAACGGTAAAGGAGTCAGCCTATCGGACTTCAAAGGTAAAGTGGTATTACTCGACTTCTGGGCGACATGGTGTGGCCCTTGCCGACGAGCGATACCACACTTGGAAGCACTTCACAAGAAGTACAAGGACCAAGGATTAGTAGTGATTGGTATGAATCAAGAAAGAGACCATGATAAGGTGAAGGAGTTCGCCAGCAAGCAGATCTCTTATATCGTTCTTTTGGATGCGGATGAACAATTTAAAGAGTATAATATTAGCAGTATCCCCACGGCATATTACATCGACATAGAAGGAAAGATACGTTATTGCGATGTTGGCTTTGTCTCTGGTACAGAAAAGGACATAGAGAAAAAGGTCAAAGAGCTAACCATTGAGGTGCGGGGGCCACAGGCAAGCAGGCCTCAGCCGGGTGACGGAGCCGTGGTGGGCGTAGCCAGCACACGGGAGCTGAGCTGGGTACCAGGGATAGATGCGACAGCGCACAAAGTTTACTTCGGCACGAAAAATGACGAGTTGACACTTCTGGCTGAGGTGCCAAGTCCCAATTATTCCAATCTGCAGGCCCTGGAAAAGGACACCGCGTATTACTGGCGGATTGACGAAGTGAAGGCGGACGGTTCCGTTGTAAACGGCAACGTCTGGAGTTTCAGTACGGGCAAACTGGTAGGTTGGTGGAAGTTAGATGAAACATCCGGCACCACTGCCAGCGACTCAAGTGGCTGCGGGAGACATGGTACCCTCATTGGTGGTCCAGAATGGGTGAATGGCCGGATAGATGGTGGACTGAAGCTTGATGGTGTTGATGACTATGTGGAAGCTGGATACACAGCCAACTTGCCTGTCTGGACCATAAGTGTCTGGGTAATTAGCCCTACCGCGCCTTCGGCACGAACGCGGACCGGACCAGTTCATCGGGAGAAGAACTATCAGATTAACTGGGACCACATCTATTCAAACTTCCGTGGAGCAGCATCCTTAAATGTTGCAGGAACATGGTATGCTGCGAGTTTTGGAACATTAGAGGCCAACAAATGGTATCACCTTGCTGCGACGTATGATGGGGAAACGCTTAATGGGTACAAAGATGGCGTCTTGATAACAAGTAATACAGCTCCTTCAGGAAACCCAAGCGCTGAGACCACCACCCTGAAACTTGGAAAACATGCACTAGATCGGAGTTATTTCGCCGGAACCATCGACGATATTTGCATCTATAACTATGCCCTCAGCAAAGCCGAGGTCAAAAATCTCTACACCGGTCGTGAGCCAGGTAAAAAATGAAAGCAAAAGAACTTAAACTGTAAAACACCCTGAAAAACTGATAGTAGAAAAGGAACCACTAATGTTAAACCATAAAAATCATCTGCACCGACGTGATGTTCTAAAAGGGCTCGGTTTAGGAGCAATGGGGCTTGTCCTCGGCGGGAAAATCTTAGCACCTGCAAAAATTCTCGCTGCTGTTGGTAATCCATACCGCAAAGGAGGCCGGCTATTCCAAAAGATAACCGGCCCAGCAAAGGTAAGTCTGGTAAAAGGCAACGACCGGCGAGAAATCGTCTATAAGGCGCTTAAAAACATAGAAAACGAGGTCCTGGCTTCCATCGGCGGAAAGAAAATTCTTATTAAACCCAACTTCGTATCGTGCGATATCCCACTCTGCGCCACTCACGTCGATGCAATAAGAGCAATTTTGGATTTCCTAACTCCTCATTATAAGCAGCAAGTCATCGTTGGCGAATCGACCGCTATGAAAACACGGACACCCGAAGGATTCAAAAACTATGGCTATCTTGCGCTCGAAAAGGAATACAACGTAAAACTTGTGGACCTGAATGAAAATGCATCTTACGAATATCGCTACGTCTTTGGCGAAGGCAACAAACCCTTGCCTGTTCGGATTATCTCGGCGTTTCTCGACCCCAACACATACATTATCTCGGCCGCCCGGATGAAAACACACGACCGCGTTCTGGTTACTCTCTCTCTCAAAAACGTCCTGCTCGGCGCGCCTCTTAACGATTACGAAAAAAACGATAAGTGGCTTTTTCATACCGGCGAGAACATCAAAAATAACTTCTGCCACTTCAATATGTTCCACCTCGCGCAGGAAATATATCCCGACCTGTCGGTCATAGACGGCTTCGAAGCAATGGAAGGTAACGGCCCAACACACGGAACGCCGGTTGACTCACGGGTGGCAATCGCCTCTCTTGACCCGCTCGCGGCGGATACGTTAGCCACTAAAGTAATGGGCTTCGACCCTACGCAGGTTCTTTTCTTTTCGGCTATGAACGAAGCCGGCATTGGACAAGGAGATTTAGAAAAGATAAATATCATCGGCACACCCCTCGACCAGTGCCTCTATCATTTTAAGCCGCACGACTATATGGCCAAACTTTATGGACTCTGATATATCCCAGTTCCATTTCCAAAAAGAGAGTGCAGTTTTTGTCATTCCCGCAAAAGCGGGAATCCAGGAAACCAGCGCAAAAGTAAGTTCGCTACATCGCTGACAAGTAGTGGCGCTCTCAAAAAATTGATGGTTATTTATCACCAATTGCACTATTCACGGCCAAAAGGCAGCGACTGCAACAATAAACCAGATAACAACGCCTAGCGCAAACTTGCTGGTAATGCCGAAGAATTCGCCCAGACCCGCCCCTACACCGTAGCGAATGGAATCTTCTACTTTCTTGCCGCGCGCAAATTCCAGTCCCCACACACACAGACCTGCGCCGAGGCAGGCGCCAAGCAATGTCCCAAAGAAGGGAATCGGTATCAGAAATGTCCCGAGAACAGCACCAGTTACCGCACCCATGAGCGCTGCGATTGAGCCGGGCCAGCTTGCACCCGATTTCTTAGCTCCTATCATCCCAGCGAAAAACTCAAAAAGCTCACCCAGAATGGCAAGGGCCGCTATCGCAATCAGCGTATAGATAGAAAAAACTTTGTCTTCCCACCGCCACCAGGCAAATAGATATGTGGTTATGACAATAAGCCAATTCC
>CAZKOQ010000256.1:0-5084 GCA_964554425.1 uncultured Pirellulales bacterium
ACAATATATTACACCTCCACAAGCATAACCACCCATTCCTGATAAACAAGATTGTCTCGCTCAATCAAACCCCGCCTTCACCGATGGTTATGGCGGTGAGGAGTAAGCAGCTAATATTGGTTGAGGATATAGATACCCACCGCAAGCCGGTTATTAGAAAATCACAGCGTGCCTTTGCCGGGAATTACCAAACCAACAATTGCGCGATTGCTCCTCTTATTTGCCAGGATAGAGTTGTCGGGGTCCTAAATCTGGCGGACAAAGAGAATGGCGACAGGTTTTCATCCGGCGACATCGCGCTTATAGAACTATTCAGTCAGCTTGTTGGCGCTTCGATTGGCAATATAAAGCTCTTTGAGAAGATACAACGCCAGGCCACAACAGACGGCCTGACCGGACTTGTGAATCATAAAACGTTCTACGAAATCCTGGAAAAGGAGCTGTGGCGTTCTCGGCGATATGGCGGCCAAATCTCCTTGATTATGGTGGATGTTGATAATCTCAAGAAGATTAATGATACTCACGGCCACCGCGCCGGTGACAAGGTGATAAAGGAAATCAGCAGAAGAATAAAGGAATGCATCCGGCAAATTGATACGGCGGCCCGCTATGGGGGGGACGAGTTTGCCGTAATTTTACCAAATACTTCTCTGGGCGATGCCACGACAGTCGCCCAGCGTATGGTCAATGTGGCTGCCAGCACGCCGATAACGTGGAAAAAGGAACTTATTCCTCTATCCGTCAGCGTAGGTCTTGGTCAATATGACGCGGAGACCAATCCGGAGGATATCACCAGCCGCTCTGACCAGGCACTATATTCCGCCAAGAAAGCCGGCAAAAACACATTCAAGGTTTTTGAACCTGCCAAGAATACCTAATACTCCAATAATATTGCCGGTTATTTTGACCTGAACTTCCAAAAGCATTTCTGCCTCCCCCAGTAAAGTATTAACTTTCTTCTCATTAAATTACCTGATATTAACATCCAGGACTGTAAGATTTTCTGAATATCGAAATAGGTAATATATACGCGAGCAAAACGGGAGAAAACTGTGAAGAACCTCGCAGATGTGGAAGAATAGCCGGCCTTACCTCATAATCCAACGCTTGCCGGCATAAGCCAAATTTGCCTCTGACCTCATAGCTGCCTCGCTCGTCAGGGTGTAACTTAACTCGAGGGTTTTCCTCAGATATATCTTCACTGGCTTACCAGTTTTATCCTTGGTTACGGGGTGTTCAATGGCAACCGTCTCGTTACTTAGGCCGGCAATGAACAGCTTTATACTCTTGGCTTTGCCGTCGAAATCGGGCCATATTACAGCGATGTCTTTGGTACTGTCTTCACCCTGGAGTATTTTGTTGCCCGTTTGTTCGAGCGGCTCAAGAAACGGATATTTACTCTGATGCCGCTTTTTAATTTGTTCAAAGACCATCGACCCCACGCTTTTGCCCGCCGGTATGATATGGAAGGTATCCGTCATCAGGTCGCACTTGGGATAGAAGTCCACATCACGGCCAGTATTGTTGGTAAGCGTTAACAACATATACCAGAAGCGTTTCGGCTGATTGTCCGGACCCAAGCGAAGAATGATTTGCTGAGGATGTGTAAATAAGGTATCAATTGTCCACAGACCTGGCCCTGGTGCTGCCGCCGGCTCTGGTGCAGCCAAACAAACCAACGCTGCCATCATCAGCGTCGCGAAGATTCCGTAAAAAACTCCTTTCATCGCTTTGGCCCTTATTAAGGATATGGCCTCTTTTTACTGGACTCTAATATACAATTTCAGTCCTGTATTTTACCCCTGTGGAGTTCCATAGCCAAGACTATTTTGCCTTGATTTCAGAATATATAGAATAAGCCACCTATCGGATAGGTCTCAGATTTATTCACTATACCCTATTCATTATTCCCTAATTACTTTGTCGGCTGGCACTTGCCGTTTTGTTCTGCGATTTTTCACGGATTTCGGGCGGTTCGCAGGTTTATTATTATACAGGGCCAAAGTCCTGAAATATTTACGTAAACAATGATAAGGCGGGAGATGACAGGATTTCTATGGTTTTATCTGTATTTTTTTACCTCCGCGCCGCTGGTTCTTCGTAAACCGTCATCTAAAGAGGCAAGTTATAACGGTCGATAAAAAATACGACAGAAATCCGCTGGCCAAGGCGGATAATAGGCAGTAATGGGGTGAACGGCCCGATGGAGCGGGCTGAAAACAAACAGACTGCTAATGCCGGTCGTAATTGTCATTGTGACCGCGTTGTATGGCCTTTGCTGTTTGCGGGAACGTAAACGTAAATCAGACAGAACCGCGGCGGGTAGTCAGGAACATAAAATGAAAAAACTGACCGAAAAAAAACGGCTGATTAAATTCAAGCACAGAATTGACAAGCAAATCGACTGCCATAGCTGGGCAACGAAGATGGAAATTCACCGCCTTATCTCAGGCAAACCCGATATAAAGCTGACGACCAGAGCAGTTCCTTAGGCGTCCGATTAGCATATTCCCGGTATGGCTCTTTTGCTTCGCCTACTTTGCATATCCCACAGACTATTTACACCTTGACCGACCTGCATTACACCCAAAAATCTACCAGTTCACTTAGAAACTATTCTCGCAGCTATTGCCCGGTTGATTCGCGGTATGGCCTGCCTTCCCTGTAAAGCCTCAGCCGGGACTCCAGCGTTGCCGTGGAGGCCTTGGGATTGCTACGAACGAGCTCTATGGCCTGTAGGGTAATGCGGATGGCCTGCTCGAATTGACCTACTTCAGCATAAGCCGCTGCCAGCGTATCGAGCAGAGGGGGCGACTTGTAGCCAGTTGCCTTGCACGCAAACTCTGCCAACTGCACAGCCCGCGGCCCGTCACGGTATTTATTCTCAGGAGAGGTCGCCAGCACCCAGGCCAGATTGATTGCGACAGTCACATCGCCGGCGACGATAGTCTCACAAACCGGCTCACCGAAGTATGATTTGCTCGCCTCGGCTGTGCCAATACGCAACTACGAGCTTCTACCTCCCGCGAGGCCGGGGCTCAGGAGGTGTAGCCTCACCACCACGACCAAGCCAATAAAGCGCCATAAGAGCAAGGTCCTCAAAATCCACTCTGCAATCGCCGTTAATGTCACCGGCGACGATTGTCTCACAAACTGGCTCGCCAAAATATGATTTGCTAGCCTCGGCTGTCCCACCATAAGCCCCCATATTTATTATTCCGCCATTTGGAAATGGCTCTAAGCCAATGGGACTTGCGGGGTTGCCAGCATCAATACAGGGACTCGTAACCTCGTCCCTTGTCCATCGTTCCTCGTTGGCATCGTATCGGCCTGCCTGGGATTTCAAATGAAAATCTTGGTTGTTTGCATCTGCAAAACAAGGATCCACATTGATATTGCCTTCGCCCCAGACTACACCGTTACACGGGTCATAAACCCCATTCTTGCCACCCTGGATATTGCTATATCTGACTGTAATCTCTGACCCATCATTGTTCCAAATCCCCCCTGCACCATCCCAGAAGATGGAGTTACTTATTTCATCCTTTCCCGGCCATGTCCCCCGGTACGAATTACAGGCCAGTGCATTTCCGTCGGTTGCCGAATTCCCAGCGAAAGTACATTTCTTCACCGCGATGTTGCCTTTGTCATCACAGCAGATTGCGCCGCCCATGGTAGCTGAGTTGCCTGTAAACACGGAACTGCTCACTATGGTGTCACGCATGTTATTGTAGATCCCTCCACCGTTATCGCCTGTATTGCCGCTAAAAACGCAACCAGCCAGAGTTGGGCTACTGATACTGGTATACACCGCTCCTGCTTTTTCACCACGGTTGCCAATAAATGTGCAGTTGGTTATTACAGGACTGCTATAGTAAAAAAGAGCAATTCCACCAGCATGTACACCTACATTGCGCGTAAAAATGCAGTTATTTATTATAGGACAGCTTGTTATCTGACGGCCTTCGCCTGAAATCACCATACCACCTGCCGGTGTTCTGCCACGGTTTTCAATAAATGTGCAGCCGAGCAATTGCGGATTGCCTCCATAGCTGTCAATTCCACCTCCATCAGAGTTCTCGCTCAAGAGGCAGTTGACGATTGTTGGACTTCCACGAGAGTTACCTATACCACTGTCATAATTCGCCACAAATTTGCAGTCAACCATTCTTGGATTACTGCCAACGAGCATATTGTAAATCCCACCACCACCCTCGTATGCGGAGTTCTTCAAAAAACTACAGTTAAACAGTGCAGGGCTGCCCGATTCAATGTACATCCCACCGCCCTTATTCTTTAGATTTGGTGGTGCCGGGGGCGGAAAGGAGGGTCGATCAAAGGCATTGCCATCAGTGATGGTAAAGCCGTCCATAATCGCGGTAGCATTGGTCCGGCTGCCGTTCATAACATGGAAGCTGTTTTCGGCTCGATTGGGTTCCCGCACTAAATCGCAGGGGTCGTTTACATCAACATCGTTACCAGCAAGGTCGCCGCTCAGAATAGTTTCGTATTTCTCGATATCCCGAACATTTGGGTCCGGTTCTCCAAAGCCAGCGTAGCCGCCCTTGAGTGTTACACCATTGATAAGCCAGAAGGAAGCTGCTCGGTCGCCAGATGTTTGATTTGCTCCTTGGTCAGGTTTATAGACTCCTTGTGCGACCCGTATTTCCACCGGCTTTTCTGAGGCATTCGCATCCGCCAGCGCATCCTGCAAGAACTTATACGCATTCTGCCAGCTTGTGCCATTATTTAGTCCATTAGCATCGTCATCAACATAAATGGTCTTTCCTTCAGTGAGTGCGAACACCGCCAGCAACACGACAAGTGAAATCCGCCACATTCGTAGAGTTCCTATTTGTTTAGCGTGCACGGCCTCTGACTTTTTCCCAATCCGCTTCCAAAATCTCACAAATGAAAGCGCCATCTGTATCTGTCCGTTCACAAGAGAATCGAAAATCCGCTTAACAATAGTTTAACACCTGCTTGACTGTCTTGTCAATCACCAATTGCAGAAATCACTCATAATCCAACGTGTTTTCGTATCCTGGAAACATACAGCTCTCATCAAGAATCGCTTTCGTTTT
>CAZKOQ010000257.1:0-5082 GCA_964554425.1 uncultured Pirellulales bacterium
ATTGCTGCTTGTTTTTGTTGTCCGGGTAGCTCACCGCAAAGACATCTACCGCCGCCTGAGAGGATAATCTCCATTTTATATTGATGATACCCCGCGACCACACGCCCATCATTGCTGAATTTGACTGGTAGAAGTGTTGGTGGGCTGAAACCCACCCTACGGACCGGATTTTTCAAGGCGACAGAGACACAACGAGAAATCAAAAATCAAAGTGCAAAATGCAAAATGACATAGCAAAATTCAAAAAGCAGACAGTTGTTGGGCTAAAGCCCACCCTACAGGCTCTTTGAGGGGATGTCATTCCGCACTTGATGCGGAATCCAAGTTCCGTTGGCATCCTGGATTCCCGCTTTCGCGGGAATGACGGTTATCATTTGAGCGGCAACAGAGTACTAATCGCTCATAGGCAAAGATGGCGAGGTTCACGGCGGCGAGGACGATGAAGCCGGCGAGGCCGGTGAAGCCGACAAGCAAGTCACTTCCACCCTTAACAACTACGATAGCCAGACCCGCGGTGCCGTTGAGTGAGCCGTGCAGGACAGCGGCGGCAATTACGGATTTTGCCTTCAGCCGAATGTAGCTAAAAATCGGGGCAAGCAGCATACACCAGCCGGTCATCAAAAATACCCCTGCTACGGGGTGCTGCGGATAGTTGTGACCTTTGAGGATGAGCGGGGCGTGCCAGATTCCCCAGATTGCGCCAATAAGGACAGATGACCTCCAGAATCCCAGAAAGCCAAGCTCTTTTTGCAGCAATCCTCTCCAGCCCAGCTCCTCGCCAAAGCCGGCAAGGGCGTTTACGCTAATGCCGGCAATAAGTCCCTGAACCAGTCCAAGCCAGAAGGGATGAATCGGAAAATCAGCCATTTGCCTCTGGATTTTTTCGAATTGCTCAGGTGGTAACATAGACTTAAATCTTTCTGCAATTCCTGCCATATCTGGAGAGTACCCAACGCCGGGCAAAAGCAAGCTCACTCCCAATGTAGCAAAGGCAAGCGCCAGCGGCAGAAACCACGCAACCAGCCACCAGCGATTTATTTTCCAGGAGATGCCGAGCGGCTCTTTTAGAGGTTCTTTGTAAATACACTTTTGAACAATAATGACAACGGTCATCGGGACAAACATATAAATTGCGCCCACAATGGCGGCATAAGGCATCACCCACTTACCGCCCAAGGCGAAGTATGCAAATATGAAGGAAAAATTAAATAAGAAGGTCAGGGCGATAAAGAGCAGCGATTTTTTGACGCTTTTATTCATTGTGTCGATTCCTTTACGAGCCGGACATATTTGTGCCTGGCTTAGGAAATATCTCAAAATGTCACTCTTGGCGAAAGGGCTAATTAACTTCAAGGGCCGGATTCTTCGCTTCGCTCAGAATGACAAAGGGAGTTTAGAATGACATTCATCATTTGTCCTACGATAGACTTTTAGTTCTTGGAAGGATTTATCGGGCCAACATATTTTTTCGCTACCACAATATCATCGAACCAGATTTTACTTATGTGTCCAGGGGGGGCTTTGGTGGTATATAGAAGCAGCCATAGAAAATTCAGCTTCAGGTCTTCAGTATTTCGCCATTGGAAACCTTCGAAGGGCTGGCCCTTGGGGTCCGGGATAAAACTATCCCACACCCATTTGCCTTTAGGGAATCCTTTTCCGAGGCGACTTATAACTTGGCCATCCTTGCTCCAGAGCTTGCCGTCAATCCATAGCGATTGCTCACCATTTTTATCCGTAACGGGACTGTTCATCTTCATCATTAGCTCAACACAAATCCATTTGCCACGCTGGGCCTTCAGGCCATCATCGTTGATAAAATCGTGCCCCCAGGATGCACTGTCAGGGGAGCTTCTCATCCCCATCCAGTAAGAGTAGAAATCCCATCGCCATTTTTCGGCATAGGGTTCGACGCCGGTGGTAAATCTTTCATTGCCTACCGGCCGATTTCCTGCACCTCCCTGCGGCCAGGGGGTTGGAGGATTGTAGCCGCCAACGTGAACAAAGTGATGAATCGGAGCACAATCTGTGTCGAACTTGACATAAAAGCGAATGTAAAGCTGGTCGTAGCCGGGCAGAAGTCGCCTGTATAAATGCCCGCCCGTTCCTTTGCCGCCGATATGCGTCATCAAAAGCGAATGTTTGCCGGCACTTCCCTGCGGCACATCCTTGGAAAGCGACATAATCTCGATATCCTTTACGCTTTCCCACCGCGACTTTACAGCGTCCATAGAACCCTCATCAAAATTCTCTGCGAAAATCACATCCGGGTCGTTTTCAATTCCTTTATCGCCCTTGTATTTATTTGCCAGTCCTTGCTCATCGCCAGAATTTGTGGTGTCTTTTTTCGAGCGATTGGTGGAAGGTAAGATTTCAAGAGAGGCGCATCTAACGCAGAAGGCGTAGTAATCGCCGTCGCCGGAGAAAAGAAGCCACATCGTTTTGCCGTCGCTGCTCATCCATTTTGTCGGGAATTTATGATGATATGTTCTGGAGTCCTTGCCCTCAATTACAGACCAGTGGTCATCATAATAAACAGTTGTCCACGGACCCCAGGGCAGCGGCGCATCAAAGACGCCCAGAGCCGCGGTGTGCGTCCCTGTGTTGCCTTGCGGTCGGTGAGAGGTTGTTAAAATGAACCTATCAAGGGGAGCGTTATAAGTAATTGCTATCCGCTGCGTGCCGCTGGGGTCGGTAAAAATTGGTTTTCGTTTTTCGATATCGGGCGACCAGGTCGGTTGCCCATTTGCACCGGGACCGGTAAAAAATTCGTATCGACTTCTATCGGCAATTTTGTCCTTAGGGATTCTGGCCATCACGATATCGGGCGAATAGTTATAGGCACTGTCGTTTGCCTGAGAGGCAATATAAACATAGTTGTCCCTCGCACCTTGATAGTTTTTGCCAAACTGAACAAACTCCGGACAGCCAAACGTATCGGTAAAATGCCAATCGGCCCAGGACCAGTGCACACCTTTATCCTTCGACCAAGCCAATCGAGAATTGGTAAAATCATCGCTGCCCGGGGGCTTGTAGTTTCGGACAAACATATACAGAACACCGTCCACCATAAGCAACGCGCTAGCTTTGATAGCATTCGGCCCTCCGCCCGCCGGCGTGTCCGCATCAGTTGCAAAATTTTTCCCTTGAAAATCCGGCGGGTCTCCCGAAACCATAGCCAATCCGAGCGAAAGTTTTGGCGAGGCGGCAGAATTTTTTTCAACAAAACCCGGACCGTCTCCCCAGCAGGTTATCTGCAGGTTGTCATTGACCCAGGTAATCGGCCAATTGTCACCTGTCCTACCTTTTCCGCATTTAATCACCTCTGGCGCCCAAGTGAGCTTAGTAATCACGGGGCTTGGCGGATAAGGCGGCAGAGATTCTGCAGCCGTGAGGTTACCGACGAAAAATAATAATCCCAATGCAAGACTTGCCGACATCTTAGATGGTTTGCTCATTTTAGTCTCTGCCAACTGGCGGGTATGTTACTTATCCATAAAAGATTTGAACGATTGATAAGGTAAAATATTTTCGCGCTCAATAGAACGTGCGGTTTGTGCGAGACCCCAAAGGAAAACTCGATTCCGTATCCTGGCCGAAGTCATCTTTGAGAGCAGCGTGTTTCGACAAGCTCACCACCCTGAGCAAAGTCAAAGGAACGAATTGAAGCGAAGAATCTGGCCCGATTATCCTGTCATTCTGAACGAAGTGACGAATTTGGCCAATGGATTAAATTTGACACTCACGGCCCAGATGTTTCGCCTTCGGCTCAACATGACAGTAAATTATGGCCAGATGCTTCGCCTTCGGCTCAGCATGACAATAAAACCGGTATGTTTGAGTTACTGAGCACTAATAACCTACGCGTCAGTTTATTTTTTTGCCGGTTATCTCTCTGGCGCCTCTTGGCGTTATGGTCTGGCCTTTGAGGGTAGTCCCATCAAGTTTGCCCTTAAATTCCATTGCGACTTCCTGCTCGTTGAACTTCATATTAACCTTAAAGGTTACCTGGTCGCCTTCAACCTTCAGGTCCGCGATGGGCACTTCGCTGTCACGCATTGAATATGTGCCTGTCATATCTTCCTTAATCTTCAGTGTGCGCGTGCGCGCTGGGCGGTCAGCCGTGGCGGCCTCGGTGATTTCCCACGTTCCAACCAGCGATGTCGAAGCCATCTCAATCTTTTTGCCGGTCAAATCACGGGCGCCGTTGGGAGTGGTGAGCTGGCCGCTGAGGGTTTTTCCATCCAGCTTACCTTTGAAATCCATCGTGAACGTCTGGTCGCCGAAGCCGGTCTCTATGTTGAAGGTCACTTGGTCGCCTTCGAGCTTGATTTCCTTGATGGGAATCTCGGCGCCAAAAATTTCATACCTGCCAGTCAGGTCTCCATAGACAGTCAGCACCCTCGTCCGCGGACCTTGTCCAGAGGAGCTTGTCAGCGCCCACTTACCGACAAGAGCCGCCCCTACGCGCTGGCCACTAACGGCTATATCGCCGCGGTCACTTTTGACTGTTCCGGTCAGCTTGTGACCTGAAACAGCACCCTCAAAGGTCGATGTAAATTCCCTGTCGCCGAACTTGCTTTGTCGAGCAAAGGAGAGCTTTCCATCCTGGAATTTGACATTGGAAACTACACTCTCACCGAATCCGCTGGTCCACTTGGCATCGAGCGTGCCATCGGGCTTGTGAGATATTGAGAGCTTTGCAGTTACATCACGGTCTTGAATTTTGTAGCTGAGGTCCCATTGGCCAAGAACGGCCGGCTTAGGCTTTGCTCTTGCGCCGTTGGCAGCGAATTCGCCGCGGTCAGATGTAAATTTGCCTACGAGCTTGCCATCCTGAAGAGTTCCCTCGTAATTCATTCTAAATTCGTTATCCTGCATCGTGATGACGCGAACAAAGGTGAGCTTCTGGCCGTCGAATTTCACATCGGACAGCTCCGCTAAGCCCCACTTGCCTGTGAAAGAGCCGTCCGGCTTTTTGGCAATAGACAGCGCGGCAAAGCTCTGGCGACCGCCGAACTCCATTGTGACCTCCCAATCACCTGTGATATCTTCGGCTGCGAGCACAGGCGATGTCCCTGC
>CAZKOQ010000258.1:0-5080 GCA_964554425.1 uncultured Pirellulales bacterium
TTGAGGAATTCGCAAAGCAGTGTTTTTGTCTTGTGCAGGACCAAATCTTTGTGTACCATTTTTACACCTCCTTGTTCTTGTCTTGTAAATTCTTCAAAAAACGCATTAAACAAGCACAAGGAGGCCTTTCTGCAAAACCCACGCCAAAACGGGTAATCACGTGAAAACAATTCTTGAAAGAAAAAAATATAACGATAGAATTAACAATATACAGCGAACTTTCTGTTTATCCAAGCTGCACAAAATTATAACAACAATAAAAAACCTTTAAGAAGCTTACTATGAAACTTCTGATTGAAGAACTGAATTTGTTGATAAAATCGAAATATCCTGTCATATTTCTGGAGTCGATTGATGAGGAATATGTCCTAAATCAGCTGTATCGCCTCACGAGTGAACTGAAACTGAACTATTACGAATGGTCAATCAGCGAAGGGCTTCGAAAAGGACGGCGGGAAAATCCTTTCTACCGTACGCAGGACCCCGTCTTGATGTTGAAGACAATTTTTGACCTGATAAGGAGTAACAGCGTTCAGCCGTTGAGTGCCTCTATGGTTGTGCTCAAAGATTTTGCCTCACATTTAGAAAATGTAGTTGTTTTGCGATTATTTAAAGATTTAATAAATAAAATAAAAAATACCAGAAATACAGTGGTAATTGTGGCCGCTTCTTATAAACTTCCCACAGACATAGAACCATTCGCTACTCATATTGTGGGTGGTTATCCATCACAGACAGAAATAATTGGAATAATAAAGGAAACCATTGAGGAATTTCGCAGAAGCGGCAAGACAGTAAGCTGCACACTCGACAAGACAGGAACTAATACGGTTCTGAAACTTTTGGCTGGGCTATCATTACAGCAGATAAGAAACACCATTACCCAGTCCTTGCTTGATGACTATAAACTAAATAATGAAACTATAGGCCGAATCGAAAAGTTTAAGAAGGAAATTTTTGACAAAGAAGGATTGCTGGAGTTTTACATTTCTGAGGATCGGGTCAATATTGCCGATTTTGATAATTTAAAAAGGTAGCTTGAGGAGCGAAAACACAGTTTTCAGGCTCCGACTTTTGTCCTACCGCCGCCAAAAGGCATTCTTTTGATGGGTGTTCAAGGATGCGGCAAAAGTCTTGCTATAAAAGTTATTGCCCGTGAATTGAGCCTGCCTTTATACAGGCTGGATGTAGGCAAGTTATACAGCAAATATATAGGCGAGACAGAAGAAAATTTGCGAAAATCCCTGAGCACAGTCGAAAAACTATCGCCTCTGTGCCTTTGGATAGATGAAATAGAAAAATGCTTTGCCGCCTCAGGCAGCGAAATTGATGGTGGGGTATCCCAAAGAGTTATGGCTACGTTTTTAACCTGGATGCAGGAAAGAAAGTCAGATTGTTTCCTCGCAGCAACTGCTAATAACATTTATATGCTTCCTCCAGAATTTTTGCGCAAGGGAAGATTTGATGAGATATTTTTTGTGGATCTGCCAGATTTGAATATGCGTAAAGAAGTCTTCAAAATTCACCTTGCAAAACGCCGGTTGGATCCCGTCAATTTTGATTGTGAACTCCTTGCAGAAAAATCGGCCGATTTTAATGGTGCTGAGATTGAACAGGCGGTATTATCCGCCTTATATCGCGCCACAAGCAAGCAGCAATCCATTACCACAGAACATATCATTGAGCAGCTCGAATCCACAAGACCTCTGGCGGTAATAAGGAGTGAGGATGTTATTGCTTTAAGGGAATGGGCAAGAGAGAGAACTGTTCCTGTTTAAATATAGTCACAAATAGATTTCTTGCATGATGGGCGACAATTATTTTTGCTCGAAGCTTTTATATCAACACCCATCCAAATTGTCAGATTGCTGATTTTACAAAATACCCACTCATACCAATTCAAGTTAATTCTTGCGCCAAGCAAACAAGTCCACAAGCTTAAATATCTGTATAATAAGAAGTTAGAAGCTGTGGATTTTTACAAGGCGCATTTTTTAACCTCAATTGGTATCACTGGTTACACACTCAGAACCGACTAAAGATTTACGCTGGATTTACGCTCAAGGCCCCATCTATAACTCCGCTGTGGGTCAGGAATATGGTTCTCCTCCTCAAAAAGAAACCACAATGAAACAACCGCACTATTCTACCGGATTTCCCCCTCTGCTTTCAAGTGAAATCCGACCCATGCCTCGTTGAAATGGACGTACTTGATCGTCTTGCCGGGGCCATTTTTGCGGTCGTTGTGGTGGTAGCTGTACACAATGTGCAGGCTGCCATCCCGGCCCTGGATGACCGATGGGTAGTGGCTTCGCGTGGCGATGCTCTTGTCTCTCGTATCGTTTTCCAGGCGCCGGGTGAAGGGCCATGTTTTTCCTTCGTTTGTAGATATTGAGACCGCCAGGCTGTGGCGGCCGTTTTCGGTGTCATTGTAGGCCAGCAACCAGTGGCCGTTTCGCAGAGTGACAATATCGGCCCCGGAACCGGGATTGGGCAGCTCGGAATCGCGCACGTTGCTCCAGGTAAGTCCTTTGTCTGTTGAACTGCTTACGTGCAGCCTTTGCGGCGGCGGTCCGTTGTCGCGCATGTAGGCGACGAGCGTGCCGTCGGCTTTAACCGCGATGCTGGGCTGGATATTTCCCCCGCCCACCAAAGGCTCGCTGAACTGCCACGTCCTGCCCAGGTCGTCGGTGATCGCCATAAGCGAAAAGCTGAATCCATCGGAATACAGCGGCACGATGATCCTGCCGTCGCCGACCATCACGGCCTTGTTCTTCGTCTGCCAGCCCATCCGCCGAAAGTATGGATAGCCGAGCTGTGCGTTTGTCTGGCTGACATTCGGATCGATGAGAATCCCCTTGCTCAACATGTCCTCGCCGCGGGCCTTGGAAAGCAGGTGTGCCTTCCACAATTCTGCTTTGACCTTGTCTGCGACGCGACCGGCCATGCTGTCGGCTTGTGGCATGCTTTTGATGTACTCGTCGGCCTGTCTTTCGACCGATTTGACGAATCTGTCGTTCGGCTGAATGCCTCGCTCAGCGGGGTCGCCCGGTTTGATGTGCAGGACATCCTGCCACGTCCAGTTCGGCGGGCCATCAGGCGACGCATAGTCCGAGCTGATCCGGTACTTCAGAAGGGACGTCTCCCACTGATTGGCGATGACGGTGTACCACATCAGCCACAGCCGGTCCTGTGGGTCGAGGAACAGAATCGGATTGATATCGGGAAATCCGAGTACATCGGCCATCACGAACGGCTTTGTCCACTTATCGGCGCCTTTGACCAATCTGGCTCCCATGATCGCCACATCGTCGGCCCAGCGTTCGCCGGAGCCTTGGAACCACGCCGCTAAAAGATCGCCGTTGGGCAGCTCGACGATGGTCGAGCCATGACAGTGCTGTTCGATCAGCGGGAATATCTCCATCGGCTGATAGATTGCCGCCTCTTTGTCGCTCCCCGTTTCAGCCTTCGCCGATTTTTGAGAGTCTGATTCCTGCTGATCCTTCTTCATCTTCAAACCGTCAACAATTAGGTTGCGGGGCAAATCCGACAGCAGCCTGACCTCTCCACTACTATCTGGAGAAGGAGGTGGAGCATTCTGGAATCGGAATGATTCCACTTTGCTTTCAAGCTCTTGGTTCGGGTCGAGAGAAACAAGGAATTCGTCCCATTCTCTCTTCTGATCATTGTTCAAACCCTTATACCAGAAAGCATATGTCACCAACTGCTCATCCTCCAATATCACTCTGCCAAAGTGCCTTTTCTGAAATTCATCATTTGGCTCGCCAATAGTTGCATGGCACATAAAGGGCAGTTTATCGGCAGTAACCCTGCTTGACCAGCTCATGTGTTTTGTGTCTTCATCCCACTCTCCATTCGTTTCACAAGGCTTCCGTGGGCAGTCAAGTTTCACATTGACCTTATCAGGACTACTGCCGAAGATGTCGAATCCAATAAAGAACGTTTCCAGTTCGATACCATACCCCTCAAGTATTTCCTCGGCAATATCGTTGAAATCATCGAACAACTTGGGGCCAATGACAAGATTTGGATCACCGCTTCTGGCACGAGCCGCCTGAAGCACTCTTTTATAAATTTTGGGGGATGCAAGGAATCGAGATGCGGATTGTTGCACTGTGTTTTGGTCTTGCAGGAATGCCAACTCCTTGGCTGCTTCCTCTGCACTGGAATACCCCAGCTTCTTGGCGATCAGTCTACGAACATACGACAGTATCCAAGCTTTTCGGTCGGTGGAAGCTGCGATATTGCTGATATCCGTGATAGTGAAGTATTCTCGCTCATATAAGTAGAGCGACATTCTCATTGCTAAGTCCTTCTCCTGGTAGTAATCGATACGGTTGCCAATCCACATGTAGATAATTAGGTTCTTGATGTCTGCTCTCAGTTCCTCATTGCAGAAAGTCTTGAGCTTCCCGAAATTTGCATTACTACCCAACTCAAGTTCCAGCCAGTCGATTACCAAGTCTACGAGATGGTCGGTTGCATCGAATGCCTTCTCAATATCAAGAGCCTGAGCATCGTCTCCTCGAAAACGTTCGATATAGATGTAGGCATCTCCCATTGGATTGCTCAGGTGCAGGTTCCTTCCAAATCCACCAACGTCATCAGGCAGATTCTCCTTGAACGTCCCTTCATAACTGTTCGCATCAATCTGTCTGGGATAGAGCTCTTGAAGCTTTGCATGAATCCCTGGAGGCATATTCCCTGAGCAGACAACCTTGCGGATGACCCCATCTCCATCATATCTCATATGAATCGTGTATTCATTTTCGTCACACCCGGAAAAAGGCAACGAAAGAAGCAATATGAATGTAAGCAAGCTTTGTCTCATTTTCTTGTACTCCCCAAACTGTTCTTGCCTGGGATATCAACTACCCATCCCGTCCCAATATCCTACCCCAAAGCCTTGTCTTTATCTATCGTGGAAACTACGGGTTTTTTGAGAGTTTTTCGGGAAGCTGGATAACCAGAGAATCGGATATATAAAACGGTTGCGTTTTTTATATTGTGAATATTCGTCTAACCCGTTAATCGCTTGTAAATTTTTTTTGCAGTTTCT
>CAZKOQ010000259.1:0-5064 GCA_964554425.1 uncultured Pirellulales bacterium
TGCGGTCTTTGAGCACTGCTGTTGCAATATACTTGCCCGTTTTCATCGGCGAAAACCGTGCCTTCCACGTGCCCTGGCCAATTGGATAATTCCAATCCTCCGTCTTTCCCCCGCGGGTAATCTTCCGACTCTCGTATTCCTGGCAATAAAACGCCGGCACAATGAGCTCTTTACCACTGGGCGTATTGAGCAGCACGGTAAGGTCCACTTCATTCGGGTCAAATGGACTATCATATTTGCCGTCTATCTGGATGAGTATTTCTATCTTTTCGTATTTAGCGACGCTCTTTGTGGCCGTCTGAAGTTCAATCTTCTGCTGGGCTAAACATAACGTTGTGCAAAACCCTATAGCCACCAGAAATACCGGGATTACTTGGGTTGATTCAAATGGCTGTCTGACAGTATGCTTTCTCATAACTTATGCGGCCTCCATATAAAACAAAGAATTCAGGAGACAGTATTCAGAATGTTTCCAATTGAATCCTTTTTATCCATAATACAAACATTGTTACTACAATTCACGTCAATTTACAGATATAATTGAGAGAAGATTTTGCTTTTATAATTTTCCGTCGGTAGTTCGCACGTGTAAAAAAGTGAATAGAGAAATTATTAAAGGGCTAAGACAATGTATTTTATAGCATCAAACCACAGAAACTTACGTTGGCGCTTGTCTATTGTTTTTATCATAGTTGTAACAGGCGCACTTTGCTTTGGCCAGCCAACTGCCCAACAGCCAAATATCGTGCTGGTGAACGACATTGTTTGCTTTGAGTTCAACCAGCCGTATATAGGGCTGGTTACTATGAAGGATTTGGCAACGGGCGCAAATCACATCCAAGTAACAGGCGAGAAAGCTGCTCTCTGGGAAATCGTATTTGCTAGCGCCGCAGAGAGACAAACGCTCTCAAGCACACAAACACCGTGCACCTCTGCGAAGGTCGAAAAATTACCCGATGGCAGCCAGCGTGCAACTTTTGAATGGGCTGGCTTGGATTTGGAAAACAAAAAAGGCATTATCAGCGTGCGAGCGACGGTAGAACTGCCCAAAAATCTTGGAATCGCATCCTGGAAAATATCTGTGGACAACAGCTCTGAAACGTGGGGACTTTATGAGGTTCAATTTCCCAAATGCATCGGCTTTTTGAAATCCGGAGAATACGACATCGCCATTCCAACAAAAAACTCAGGCGAGCTTTTCAAAAACTGCGGCCAAAAATTGACGTATTATTACCCCCACGGCTGGTCGATGCCGATGCAATTTATGTGTGCGACAAAAGGCACAGATTCGGTCTATATAGCAACGCACGACCCGAATGCGTGGGACAAAGTTTTTACCATAGAGCCGGGAAAAGAGTTGAATATAAAAACGAACGTTGAGAATATGGGCGTTCCCGGCTCGGACCACAACGCCCCGTTTCCAGTGATGATGGGTGTCCATCGTGGCGGCTGGTTGGAGGGCTGTAAGATTTACCGCAAGTTCGCTCTTACAACCCCGTGGACATCTGAGGGCAAGCTCTCGCAACGCACAAGCACGCCGCAGATGCTAAAGAACATCGGATTATGGATGCTCGTGGGCAATTACATCGGGCCCGAAGGCGGCACCCTCGGAGAAAAGAATAAGCCATTGGTTGATGCCCAGAAATATTTTGATGTGCCCGTCGCAGCACACTGGTATAACTGGCACCAAATTCCGTTCGACACTCACTATCCGCACTATTTCCCGACCAAGCCCGGCATCCCTGACCAGGTGCGGGACTTAGTATCAAAAGGATTGCTCATAATGCCCTACATTAACGGCAGGATTATTGACATCTCAAATACTGACTTCAACGATTACTTTCCGTATTGCGCCAAAGATTATACAGGAAAACACTACACCGAGACTTATGGCAATCAGGTCAAGCAGGCCCCGATGTGTCCTTACACACAATTCTGGCAGGATAAAATCGCACAGATTGTCGAGCGTCTGGCAGATGAAGTTGGCGTAAATGCAGTATATATAGACCAGATAGCCGCCGCTGGGCCTGTTCTATGTTTTGACAAATCTCACGGTCATCCTCTTGGCGGTGGCGGCTGGTGGGTGGATGGCTATCGAATGATGCTAAAAAAGGTCCAGAAAGTCGCACACAGCAAAGGAAGGGATATGACCATCACGACCGAATGTGCCGCAGAGCCGTTTATGGACGGCGTCGATGCCTTCCTTACCTGGATAAAGCCGGATGAACGCTCCATTCCAATGATACCGGCGGTCTATTCGGGCTACAGCTTATATTTTGGAAGCCCCGCCTGGTTTGAGCATGGCGACCGCGCCTGGATTATGGCACAGGGCCGCGCGTTTCTCTGGGGCTGCCAGAACGGCTGGATGGGATTCGAGCTGTTTAATCCCGAACACAGCAAAAAAGCAGATTACCTCAAAAGGGTCGGAAAATACCGAATCGCGACAAAGAAATTTCTCACCTTCGGAGAACTGGTCGATGTCATTAAGCCGACTAACAATGTTGAGAGCATTACGGAGCGATGGCCTGACCACGGAAACAATCCGCGGAACGCAACATTGCCGAGCATCCAGGGCAGTATCTTCAAGGCCGAAGATGGAACGTTCGCCGTCTTCCTTGCAAACTATTTAGAGAAGGAAAACACAGTCGAATTTACAATCGAGCCGTCAAGATATGGAGTGAAAGGCGCTTCTACCGGCTTTGCTGTTACGCGAATCTCACCCGAAGGAAATCGCAGCGAGGGGACGGTTCCTCAAAAAACTATCAAAAGAATTGAGACCCTGGAAGGTTGGGAGATACGGGTATTGGAGTTCAAAGGAGATTAGCGCATCCGCAAAGTAGCTTTTTAACGGCGCAGCAGGCGAAAAATATCGCCGCAAGCAACTTTCATTTAATTTTTAGGTTATTGCTGTCGAAACACTTGACAGGTTATATGGCAACATGCTATCCTCTTGCTACTTAAATCTTGTGGGGCCGTAGCTCAATTGGTTAGAGCATCGGATTGTCGATCCGAAGGTTGAGGGTTCGAGACCCTTCGGCCTCGTTTCATAACCTTCTGACGGGCAAGGAATTACACCTGTCAGTCTTTTTCTTTGAGAGCCCTAGATTTGAGCTTGCACCAATTTGCACCAATTTAAAACTCATCGCTTTGCTACGCTGGGTCTGTTCTGACAACATTTTTGTAGTAGCTCACGGCTAACTTGATGAGTGGTAGCTCGCCTCGCACGTTCCATCAAATCGTCTGCTACGGCAAGATAAAATTTGTGTGTAGTCTCAAAGTTGGCATGCCCGGCGAGTGTCATTACATCATACTCACTGAGCCCCTTGCGAAACCAGTTAGTAATGGCTGTCTTGCGAAGGTCATGGAATGTTCCCTTCTTTATATTAGCCTTAGACAATATCTTGTCAAACAGTCGTGTGAAATTGTTTATCACGATGCTTCTTGCGCTGGATAGTGTCCACCTGCCTTTAGGACGCAGCTCTTTCTGAATGTGGTCATACCGTCCAGGCGGAACAAAGACATAGGGATATCCTTCGGGTCTTTGGTTCTGAAGAGCAATCAGCAATTGGCTAACATCATCTTTCAGCGGAAGAACCCGGCGGTCTGTGTCTTTAATCCGCCATTCCCACGTTTGAACAGTGTTCTCCTTCGGACTGACTTGGATGAGCATTTCACCAAAGTCGATGTCACTCCAGACCAGATTTAGCAGCTCACTTTTTCGCATACCTGTCGTCAATGCCACAGTAATAAGTAGGTCCCACTCTAAGATAGACGCGTCCTTTATCTCCGATGCGCACCTTATCATGCGTCCACACTCATCATCGCTGTAAATCCTAATCTTCTGCTTCGGAATCCTGGGCACCTTAATAAACCTGAAAGGATTCTCGTTTAGTTGCCCACGTTCCATACCCAGTTGAAACATTCTTTTCACCTCGCGTAGTTTCTTTGCAACAGTTGCCGGGCTATCCCCTTGGTCAATACAGATTTGACGAAACAACTCTCCATGTGTCTGCTGGATACTTTGATAGTCAATATCTCCAACAGTATCGATAAAGTCGTTCATAGCAGATGCATACTCTTTTCGGGTGCTTTCCCTGATTTGGTCACCAGTTCTTGCCAGACTATCTTTCATAAACTCTCCAAGTCTCATAGAGCCTGGCTCGATATAACCTATCTTGAGTTCTTTTTCTTTTTGAGCACGCTGCATCTCAGCCTTCCGTCTGTTTGAATGGCCAAGGGTTTGCCACTTTCGCTTGCCACATTCACCTTTGTACCGTAACACATAATTAAACCGGTTCCCATCGCTCGATGGTCTTTTGTTGAGCTTTACCAGCTGTATCATTCTATACCTCCTTTCTGATGCTGGCCTAGCTCATGTAATCCAAGCCAGATTATAGCCAGCAATCCGTAGGAGCGCAAAATTATTATTTGCCAAAGGTTGTTTTTTTCCTAATCCACTCTTTGATAGCTTCTGTGGGGTATAGTATTTTGCCGCATATGTGTATTCTGGGCAAATCGTGCATTCTTTTGAGGTGGTCAATTACGTTGCTGTAATCCTTGGCGTTGCTTATGCTCGGAATCCGCAAAAAAAGAATAAGTTCCTCCTCAGTTAATAGTTCAGGGCAGGGCATAAAACCGCTGTTACTGTCGGGTAAGATTGCGCGTGCCGTCATATCAACAAGGGCTTTTACCTTTTCCGGCTCTTTCCCATTATCGTTTTCTACGAAGTGCTGTTTCATCAGGTTTATCGCCACGCTCTGTCTTAATTTGGGATTTTTCTTTCCAGAAGTGTTTTATTGCTCTATCACCTCGATAGAACTTCAGCGCGAACAGAAGTAGCAGTAACAAAAGTATTGCCAAGGCCAAGGCAGTGTAGGGTAAAAGGAGTAAATGCAATGCCTCATTTTTACCACTCTCTTCAGACATCCCATGTGTTTTGTCTATGCTAAAAAAGGACTGGTACAAACCAATGATGCAAAGAAGCGAAACGCAAAGTGCCACAACTACAGCGGTTTTCCCTTGAAAAAACGACGTCTCTTTAAGAGTCCTGGCTATTACTGCAAA
>CAZKOQ010000260.1:0-5062 GCA_964554425.1 uncultured Pirellulales bacterium
GCCCGCCTTGCCTAAAAAATGATGTTCAAAAACGGTTCATTTTGGCTCATTTTTGGTCAATTTCTGTCAATTTCATATCATTTTCTATCAAAAAAGTGCTAAAAAGTGCTCATTTTTACCCTCATTTTTATCCCAAAAACAAATAAGTCCTATAAAATCACACTATTTACCACTGACAACCGCCCCATTTTTCAAAAAACCTGAGAAAATCTCAATTTTCCCCCAAATCAGGATAATTTCAGTTCCTAATTTTCGGAAGGTGTGGATGCTTTTTCTTGCGGATCGCCTGCCGACGGCCAGGGTTCGTTGATGCGTTGGATGAGCACTTCGCGGACACTCAATTCAGCGGTTTTTTTATCAGGGCGATTTTCGATGTGCAGGCCGATTTTACCTTTTGAGGGCGCAACTATTCGCACGGAGCCGATTTCCTCACCATTGAGCCAGACCTGGACTCTGTCATTTTCGAGTTTCACTGATATTGTGTTCCAACTTTCGTAGTCGATAAGTTCTTTGCGCCAATTTACCAGGACAAGCCCCTTCCCGGGCACCCAGACACTGCCGGTGAAAGCGGAAGAGTTGTCTGTTGCTGAGGATTCAAATATCTCAACTTGTGGGCCTGGTTGTGAATCTGTTCCGCGCAGTGATATTGCGGCGCGGATAGGCCCTTCGGTCCGGAATGTTACTGCAAGAAGGTAGTTATCGTAAAGCTGCTGACTCCATAGTGTGCCGCCCTTGCCGTTTGCGCCTGGTGTGCCGACGATTCGGCTGGACTTAACTACCCAGGAAGCGGAGCCGGAGGGCTGCCAGCCGGTAAGGTCGCTACCATTGAAGGCGTCGAGCCATTCTGCGGATTCTCCTTGTTCGGATTGTTTTACTACGGCCTTATCGAGGTTGTGTTTTCCGTGGCAGTCAGTGCAGACAGAATCAACGGTAACAGCGCGTCCGTTCTGGCGCGTGCGGCCCTGCCACTGTTTGAAAAACGCCTCTATCTTTTGCTGCTCTTTGTGGTCCACTCGGCCGTAGATGCCGCGTTCGCCGGATGACCTGTGGCAGGTCGGATTCGAGCACATTTTATCTACTTCGGAGCGGCCAAAAAGGAGGTCGGGCTTGGTCATCAGCATCTCATCGTGCATATGCTCAATGGATGGGCCGTGACAATTGTCGCAGGTGATGTCCATCTCAAGATGGGCTGTTGTTATATCTTCCTGTTTAAGACCCGGGTGGCAAACGTAACACTTGCTGTTGCCATCTGATTTTTCATCAGGTTTTTTTTCGCTTTGCTGGTTTGCAAAACAAACGGTAAAGATACAGACAGAAGCGATAAAGACAAGTCCCTCCCACCTAAATAAAAAGCAGGTTCGGTTACGCGAGCGCACTTTTTTTCTCCTTAGCATTGAAACAAATCTGAACGATAAAGGTGCAATAAAATTCCGGCAGGCATAGATTCCACAATCACCAAGCCCGTCTGGTATCGCCATTTTGCCCTGTAGTGAAGCGCCGGCTTGAAGCCCAAGGGCTAAACAATTTCCCAGTCCCGAAGCCAGGCGTATTCAGGCGGCAAGCTGGCCCATTGCCGGTCGGTGATTTGCATAAGCCACTGTTTTTCTGCTGGCGCCATCGCAAGCGGGCGGCTGTATGAAGCACGGGCAGCATTCTCGACCTCATAGACGGTTGATAAGCCCGGCACCGCAGCGGTTATGGCTTCGTTGGCAAGAATGCACTGCAGCGTCAGGCGTGCCAGGTCGTTTTCATCCTTGCTGCCGACACCCATTACAGGGAACTTTTCCTTGCCGCAACTGGGGAATAGACTCCCGCCGAAGAATGGTTTTATCGTTACGATGCCCACGTTCTTTTCAATGGCTGTTTTGAATATGCTCTGGGTTTGGTCGGAACCGTGGCCGGGATTGACCTCTTCAACATTATTCTTTGCAGCCGATTTATCTTTCTCTTTGGTTTTGGCGCTGCAGGGAAATATCATCATTTCGAACTCAGGGAAGGTCCTGATGATGTGCTCGAACCAGGGGCGGGAGTGCGAGGACATACCCAGATGGCGAATTTTGCCGGCCTGATGGAGATTCTGGAAGGTTTCGATAAGGGCCTGGACCTCGGTGTCGGTGTTGGTGCCGTCCATTTTGGCCTGGGGCCGCCAAATATCGAGATAATCGGTCTTTAGCAGACGCAGGCAGGTTTCAACATTGTGCGTCTGGTCATTGACGTTACATAAGCTTGAAGTTCGTGGGCCGAGCTGATGGATGTCAGCGCCGACATATATTTTATCGCGCCGGCCCTTGAGGGCCGCACCATAGCTAAGACACTCAGCGGCGGTTGTGATGTCGAGGTAGTTGATGCCGACATCGATGCAGGCGCTAATAGCATCGGTGCGGTTTTTGGCAACATCATCAGGAACTTGCTCGTTGGCGAACTCGTCCCAGTATCGGCCGGCGTTGCGGTTTTTCCAATGGCCGCCGAGACTCACTTCGGAAATCATCAGCCCTGTCTTACCCAGCCGGCGGTAGTGCATTTTGGGATTGTAGTTGAGAGTCTTCGAGACATCCTGTTTGGTCTGCTGGGCGGCGGAAGCTTTGTCCGTCAGGGCAGTCGCTATTGTCCCTGCAGCAACCAGAGAGCTGTTACGCATAAAATCTCTTCTTGTAAGCTTATCATTTTCCATAAATTTTCCCTTTCGAAGTTGAGCCGATTCGAACAATGTCGATTATACAGAGCAACAATATGTTACCAAACTATTCGCCATCGGATAATGATAAAAACACAACTAAAATATGATGACACAATCAGAGCCAAATGTCAATAGCGTTTGTCGGCTTTTGGGGGGCATACCTGCGCATAGCAAGGTCGATGCCGCGATTTTCATATAATATATAACAAAGTTATGAATGAGGTGTCGGGGGCGGTTTTGGTGCATTTTTTTGAAATGCCCCTCAAGACGTTTAAGGCAAGCCGGCTATTTCAACGAAGGATTATTTTGCAGCAGGAATAGATGTCTGATGTGCGGGAATTTGAGGATTTAGCTTGTCTCGTTTAGCGTCTTCTTTGCCCAGCTGCGATAGGGGCAGCGGTTCAGCCACTCTTCGGTAGCCGAGCGCTTTTATCACCTCGAGGACCTCCGTCCAGGTTGGAAAAGGCCTTGAGTTCTTTCTTTTATATTCGTCGATGGCCATCAAGAACTCAAACTGCTCATCGGACATTTGCCCTTCTTCCGCACCCTTTCTATCATCGGTTCTGCGTCTGCCTGGTCCTCGTCTTCGGTCGAGCCATAAGCGTCTATCAACCACGTTTTGCCTGCGGTCTTCACTGTGACGACGTTCTACTGGATTGTTACTGTCCATTTTCGCACTACGCCTGTAATATCATTGGTCTTCAAAGCCGCACAATACTCCGGGGCCGCGGCAGAGATTGTATCGCCGGCCAAAGTTTAGCAGCTTACGTAATATTAAAAATTATCATCGTAGAGGTCGCTGTCGAAATCGACATCCTCTTCTTCCTCCTCCTCATCGTCGATGTTGAGGCTGCAGAAGTCATCATAGGTCTCCTGAGATTCGATTACAACGTGCGCTTCGTCAATGTAATCTTCTGGAACCATTACTGCAATCTCATCGGAATCAGCCAAATGTTCGGGCTCCTGGCTGATTACAGCGGGGATGTCATTTACTTTCAGTATTGTCTGGAATTCTCTGGCCTGCTCCATATCTTTTGCAAAAGCCACGACAGCAAATCCCTGGAGGTTGGCCTGCGACTTTTGATTTTTCCTCGAACGCTTTGCCATTTCTGTGTTTCTCCGAAAAACCCAATATCTGTCAGGGAAAAACAATCCTTGTAAGCCACTTTTCCAGATACTTCGTCAAAACAAAGACAGTGAATTATCAAAACCGGGTGAGCAAAACCGAAAAAATCTAAGAATTTCTAACAAAATAAGTATCTACCTTGCCAAAGGTCGGAGATGGCATAGCCATGACATTCTCTTTGTTAGAGGCGGAATCACTCTTGGTCTTCCCGGCCATTTTTGAGTATCGGCTCAGCAGTTATAAAAAATTAGTATTGTAGCGTATTTTTTTGTTGCAAATTGGGCGGATTATATGTAATTACGGCATTCGACCCGCTAAGCGGCCTGGCGGGCCGGGTTCAGGGAATCGAGGCCGGATTATTTGAAATTTAACTTTTGCATAGAGGATTTTTTAGAATGGCAAAGAAAAGAGAGTCCTTGGTTGTCACAAGTAAGATAAAGGCGTACATCAAGAGCAAACAAATGATGAGCTCGTCGGATGCGGTCGAGGCGATAAACGACAAAGTGTGCTCTATGCTCGATGCTGCCATTGCACGAACAAAGGCCAACCGTCGCAGCACGGTTAAGCCACAAGACCTGTAGGCAAATTGTGCGTTAACATATTTTATTTGCACGTCTTACGAATATAGCAGTGCAGCGTAAGAAGCCGTTCCGCCGCCCAAAGAGGCGGAATGGCTTCTCTGAATACTGGTATCAGGGTTTGATATAGATAGTGCGCATCCGGGCATTATGGGGATGTCCTTAAATCCTGACGGTCAGTATAAATGGCATGGAAGAGGCACTGCGGTCAAAAAGCAGCGGTGGAATTCACATCCGACGGCATCACCGAGGACACCAGCCAATAAAACACAAATTATCAGTATCAAAATTGAAGCTCAGCAAAAAATTTATTCAACTTAACACGGCAAAAACCCCGATTTATATATCAGGCATTAGAATAAATATAGGATTTTTCATTGGCTTCTGATAAAGAGAGAGCTGCTTCTTGTCGATTAAGCTCTCTGTGTCAGGAGACTGTGCAGGTAGCCAGCTCCTTCTAAGGAAAGTTTATGAGCCGGTTGAGTGCGAGAGTGTCTTTTTCGTAACCTCTTGTTGGACAAAGGATTATAAAGTTAGGCCCAAAAGGGTGGCTGCATTATGAGGATTTTCATGTTAGGCTGGGAATTTCCACCGTTTATAACCGGTGGATTGGGCACGGCCTGCTACGGATTGACGAAAGCGATGGACCAACTGGGGGTGGAAGTAATATTTGTATTGCCC
>CAZKOQ010000261.1:0-5040 GCA_964554425.1 uncultured Pirellulales bacterium
ATCTGGGACAAGATAATTTTCTCAAACACGATAAAAGACTGGCAAACTCTGGAGAAAATTAAAAGATATAAGCCCCTCGTAACCTACGATAATGTTGATGAGCTAAAGAAAATAAAAAAACATTGCAGCACAGCCGGGCTGCTTTTACGGCTAAGAGTTCCGGACACCGGCTCACAGGTAGAGATGAGCTCAAAATTCGGGGCGGAACCCGGAGAGGCACAAAATCTTATAAAACAGGCCTTCGATTCGGGATTGGTCGTTGAAGGATTAAGCTTTCACGTGGGAAGCCAGTGCACTAATTTTGACAATTATACCTCTGCATTACAAATAACATCCGAAATCTTTCACGACTCCCGCAAAAAAGGCTACAATCTGAAAATAGTTGACATAGGAGGAGGATTTCCAGTTCCCTACGACCTGCACGTCCCCAAATTTAAAAAGCTTGCAGAAATAATAGATTCTGAATGTAAAAGATTATTTCCCGAAGATATAGAAATTATTGCCGAGCCCGGAAGATTTATGGCGGCTACGTCTGCAACTTTAGTTTCGGAAATAATAGGAAAAGCAAGGAGAGACGGAAAAATTTTCTATCATATAAACGATGGGGTCTATCATACATTTTCTGGAGTTGTTTTTGACCATTGGATTCCCAACTTTCACGCATTTAAGCAAGGAAAGAAAGAGGTCTGCGCCGTCGTAGGACCTACCTGCGATAGTTTCGACAAGATTTCGGTATCCGAGCAGCTACCAGGAAATTTGAGAATTGGAGATTATCTTTACACAGAGAATATAGGGGCATATAGTATTGCTTCTACAACAAAATTCAACGGATTCGAAGGCGCCAAAGTTATACACATATAACACAGCCCCAATGCCAAATCGGCAAGCGTGTTACAGAAACGCGACCCTATTATTTTACATATATTTTACTTTCAGTAACTGCTTTGTGAAACTATGCTTATGGTAAGGCAAAGATAAACGAGCAGTGCTGCTGTCAACCGAATGACATCTGAGTTGTCTTATGTATATAGAAGGGCCTGACATTATATCGTAAGCATGGCCCACGGCAATCGGTAATAGGACTTTTTTGGAAAGGTCAAAAATATGTGTAAGCGAAAAATCTGGAGCGGATTAGTGGTTTTTGTCGTCTTAGGTTTCATCTTAGTTCTTCAGGCCAGCTCGCCAAGCTCACGACTCCGCGCCGAAAGCCAGAGCGGCACAGACCTATCAATATTGGAAATCTTGCCGGAGAGAATCACCATAGAGTTTTATCCACCTGAAAGGAAAAGCGGAACGATTGAGGTGGAGCTTTATGAGCTTGAAGGCAAGCTGCTGGCAAAGGTTACGCGACGCCACGAGGGCAGGCCACTACGAATGGAGCTTTTTGCACAGATAGATAAAAACAATCCGGCCAATTATTATCTTCGCTATCGCTTCGACTCCGGCGAAACTTTCAGGCAGCGCAGCTTAATGTTTGTCGGAGAGGTTCTTGAGACCACTGTGTTAGGGCAGCGTGAGTTTGTAGCCGGCACGTCTCCCGTGATAAGGGTGCTGGTGCGAGATAGAGCCGGCGGCGTCCCAATCCGTGGAGCAGATGTCGCGGTTGAGCTAACACACGAGGGCAAAATAATCTCTAAGTTCAGCACCAAAACCGACGAGAACGGCGAGGTAGCAGCAAAGTTGGAGATACCGGATACGGCACTGCGCGACGCTAAACTTAAGGTTACTGTAACCTCAAAAACCGCAACGGATACGGTGGAAGAGACCATCCAAGTCAGAAGCGCATTGCGGACGCTGCTTACTACGGATAAGCCACTCTACCAGCCGGGGCAAACCATTCACATACGGGCGCTGACATTGTCTCAGCCGGAAATGAAACCGCTGGCTGAGGCGGAGGTCACATTCGAGGTCGAGGATTCCAAAGGCAATAAGGTATTCAAGCTGCGCAGAAACACAGACCGTTTTGGCATCTCACACACGGATTTTGTCTTAGCTGATGAATTAAATATGGGCACCTACCGTGTTCGCGCAATTGTAGCGGGAGCTAAAGAGGAAAAGACCGTAACCGTTGAGCGATATGTGCTGCCGAAGTTCAAAATCGTTTTTACCAGCGACCGCAATTTTTATCAGCCGGGCGAGACCGTCAAAGGCGAGATACAGGTGGACTACTTTTTTGGCAAGCCCGTCTCTGCCGGCAAGGTGGAGATAAAATGCTCGAAGTTCGATGTTGCCTACACCGAATTCCAATCCATCGAGGGCAAGACAGATGAAAAAGGGCATTACACCTTTGAGGCCCGTCTGCCGGCGAATTTTGTCGGCCAGCCGCTCGAAGCAGGCAAGGCATCAGCCAAGTTTGAGATTTCGGTAGTTGATACCGCCGACCACAAGGAAACCGTCACGAAAAATCTCACTGTAACTGGCTCACCTATTATTGTCGCGGCTGTGCCTGAAAGCGGCGAACTGATACCGGGGCTGGAAAATAAGGTCTATATAGTTGCAACTTATGCGGATGCGACGCCGGCATCGTGCAAAGTCATCTGGGACAATCCGCCTCACCAAGCCAAACCAATAACCATTGAAACCGATGAAGCTGGTTTCGGTGAAGTTACCTTCACGCCTAAGGATGATAACGCCATCAAAATGGAACTGACTGCTAAAGATGCCAAAGGTCAAACCGGCCAGGCGAACGTGGAATTGAAAACCAAAGACCGCAAGGACGATGATTTCGTGCTGCTCCGCACTAATAAGTCCCTCTATAAAGTAGGTGAAGAAGCGGCAATGGCCGTATTTTCTACGCGCAAGACAGGGGTGGTGTATATTGACATTATCAAAGACCGCCAGACCTACCTGACGCGGACACTTGAGCTAAAGGACGGCAAGACATCAGACAAAGTGGGACTGGATATAATGCTGGCAGGGACGGTGCAGATAAACGCCTACTTTATCGGCAAAAACGGCGTGATTGTCCGGGACCAGCGACTTATTCTGGTGGACCCCGCCAACGATTTACGGATAGAGGTTAGCAGCGACAGCGAGACCTACCTGCCCGGAACAGAGGCGAAACTAAAATTTAAGGTTACTAATAAGCAAGGCAGCGGTGTTGCATCAGCTCTTGGTGTTATGGTGGTTGATGAGGCGGTTTTTGCGTTACAGGAGATGCAGCCGGGATTGGAGAAGGTCTATTTTTATTTAGAGAAAGAAATTGCCACGCCCCGCTATGAAATCCACGGCTACGAGCTTGATGAGTGTATATGTCCGCCGATACCACTACCTAATATAAAAGTTGAGCAGGCCCGCCGGGATACCGCAGCCCGTGTGCTTCTGGCGTCAGCCAAAGGCGTAGGTGATTATCCCCTTCATATCAATACCTACGAGCGGGACAATAAGGCACAGGCCTTCCAGGACAAGGTAAGCCAAAAGATGATGCCGAAATACCAGAAGGTTCAAGAGGCTCTGAACAAATTTTCTGAGAAGAACAAGGGCAAAAAAACTTATAAAAAAGGCATTGAACTTACTGTTTTAGTGCAGGATGGATATCTTAAAGAGAAAGACGCGCTCGACCCCTGGGGCGGGACAATGAAGATTACAGGTAGATGGTGCGAAAGCTGCCAGAACTATCACGGATTTATTCTTGCATCCGCAGGGATAGATGGAAAGTGGGACACCATAGACGACCTGCTCGTGCCGTATAACAAGATGATTGCAGACAAAAAATTCAGGGGTAAAGCCCTTGAAGAACTTTTAGAGGGCGAACCAGCCATTTTTGAAAGGTTAAATTTTGATGCAGCGGGTGCAGGAGGTGTGAGGAGGGAGGTGTTCGCGGCAGCACCGATGAAGATGGCGGGACAGGTGCAAATGCAACCGGAGTCAACCACAGGCGGCATAGCACCAGAGCCGGTTCGGATTCGCCAGTTTTTCCCTGAGACGCTGTATTTCAATCCGGCGTTAATAACTGATGGAAGCGGCCTTGCAATCCTGAATGTCCCATTAGCTGATTCAATAACAACCTGGCGTATGACCTGTATGGCTTCATCGCTTGCAGGTCAGCTCGGCTCAACAACGGCGGGTATTCGCGTATTCCAGAATTTCTTTGTCGATATAGATTTTCCCGTCTCGCTGACACAAAATGATGAGGTAAGCGTCCCCGTAGCCATATATAACTACCTCAAGACCGACCAGAAGATTGTACTTGCGGTCCAGAAAGAGGAGTGGTTCGAGCTAAAAGGTGTTTCGGAAAAGACGGTTACACTCGCACCATCAGAGGTCAGGGCTGTGTATTTCCCAATTACCGCCCGCAAAATCGGTTTCCAGAAATTCACCGTTACGGCTCGCGGCGAGAAAAAGAGCGATGCCGTCGCCCGAACCGTCGAGATTGTGCCGGATGGCAAGGAATGTTTAGTCAGTCAGAGCGGCCGCTTGGAAGGCACCATCACCCACACCATAACTATACCCGATGGGGCCCTCGACGATGCGAGCAAGATATTTGTGAAGATTTATCCGGGCGTGCTCAGTCAGGTAGTTGAAGGATTAGATAAGATGCTGCGTATGCCGTTCGGCTGTTTTGAGCAGACATCATCGGTAACCTACCCGAACATTCTGGTTCTGGACTATATGAAGACCAGCGGCAAAATCACGCCTGAATTGCAAATGAAGGCCGAGGGATTTATTAACGCCGGCTATCAGCGGCTCGTCTCTTATGAAGTGCCTGGCGGCGGGTTTGAGTGGTTCGGCAAAGCGCCGGCCCATCGCATCCTGACCGCATACGGATTGATGGAGTTCTACGATATGAGCAAGGTCTATGAGGTTGACCCGGCAATCATTACACGGACGCAGCAATGGCTGGCGAAGTGCCAGGAGAATGATGGCTCATATAAACCATCTGAGGGCGGCATTCGTGAAGGTGCGGTTGACAAGTTCGCAGACGACGTTCTTCGCAATACTGCATATATTACCTGGGCGCTGGCCTCCACCGGCTATAAAGGGCAGGAAATCGGTAAAGGCGTAGAATATCTGAAAAACCATATAGGCGAAATGAAAGAC
>CAZKOQ010000262.1:0-5039 GCA_964554425.1 uncultured Pirellulales bacterium
GTTTTTTACAGAAATTAGAAAGTGGCTCGTTGAAATTACGGAGATTGCGCTGCTGCTGATTGCCCTGGGTGTTACGGTAGAAATTCTGTTCGGCGGCTCTGTCCCGTTCTTCGGCCAGGTGGTCGCCAATATAACCGGGCTGGTAAAGACCTTAGGCGACAACGGATTGGTCGGCTTGATTGCTCTGAGTATCATTCTCTTCCTATTCTATAGGAAGAAAGCCGTAGCATAACATAGTGCCAGCCGTTCTCCTCTTGGACGAACTAATATAAATATTTGTTACCGGCCGTATCAGCAGACGGAGTTTCTTCTCGCAAGAACTTCTCTGGTATGGGCTGGTTCCATATCCTGGCTGCCGCTTGCCTGTGTAAATTGATGGCTATGGCGAATCGCAGCTTCTCCGCCTGACAAAGCAGGGGACTATACGACATTGCGCTAATGGGGGAGGTTGCAGAGCCGTGAGGAGATATGCCTTTTTCTAAGTGAGATGTTCCTCGCCGGTCACGGCTTCTTTTTTTCTTTGGTGTTTTGGGAAGAGAGTCTATCCAGCATATCGGGCTTTGGACAACTACTGTTCGGGCGGTTGAACCGGCGCTCGGTTGCGAAAAATACAGCATACATCTCTCATTAAGGAGGGCAGGAGGGGACTTCTGTTGTAATAGCTTGGTAATCCGTCACTACTTTTTGGCTCTCAAATTTATCGTCCTTTTTAATGTAGTTAAATCACTTGTGGTCGGGATGATAACTCCATTATAATTGCGAACTTCCACACAGTTCGTTGGATGATATGGTATTGGAATACCGGACAGAAACTATGGAGAAGTCACTGGCCGAAACCGGCACATAATTCGAGAGTAGGCCATTCGGATGAAAGGAGCTAATGATGCTCAAGCAATTGGTCTTTATGCTATCGGCTGTTTGTTTGACTCTGTTGGCGGCTGATGCAAAGGCCGAAATTGAGCCGAATGAATTGGTTGTCAATCCCACGTTTGCCTCGTCAAAAGGCAAGGAATTGCCTGATGGTTGGTCTATCTGGGGTCCGGTGTGCGAAAAGGCAAGTTGCAAAGTAAGACCTGCCCCGGAAGGACTGCTTATTGAAGGCACGGCAGACCCCTATGCGGTTGGCGGAGTTATTCAGGAAATAAAAGGGATAACAGCCGGCCGGGCCTATGCCGTCACTGCGGTTTGCCAATTATATAATATAGCTGCTCCATATCGGTCGGTGCTGGTGCGTATGAGTTGGACTGCCGGTGATAAGCTGGTTCATCCGGCAGGGATGCTTGTGCGGGGTCCGATTATTGAAGGAGAGCTGGCGAGATTTAATGATGTTCTTGTAGTGCCGGATGGGGCAAATGGCGCCCGGCTGTCTCTTGAATTAAAATGGCCGAAAGGCGGTTCAGTGCTTTTCAAAAGTGTTAGCTTCTGCCCAACGATGGCTCCTGCCGCTCGCAAAGTTAAGCTCGGAACGGTATATCTACGGCCCCGAAACAGCACGCCGGAAAAAAATCTGAAACTCTGGTGTGAGCAGATTGATGCAGCCGGCAAACTTGGCCTGGATGTAGTGTGTCTGGGCGAAGCGATAGCTATGGTCGGAACAGGCCGGTCGGTGAAAGATTGTGCCGAGCCGATTCCGGGGCCAGCTACCACACAGCTTGGTGATGCCGCCAGAAGAAATCGTATCTGGGTGATAGCGGGTCTTACGGAACTATCTGGCGATGTCGTTTATAATACCGCCATTCTGCTGGACCGTCAGGGACAGCTTGCCGGTAAGTACCGCAAAGTGCACCTGCCTCGTGAGGAGTGGAAGGAGGGAATCAGGCCGGGTGACGCATATCCTGTTTTTGAAACGGATTTTGGAAAGGTCGCAATTCAGATATGTTACGATTGGTTTTTCTCCGAGCCGGCGGAGATTTTTGCCCTTAAAGGCGCAGAGATTATCTTTGCGCCGACTTGGGGTGACACGCTCCCCGATGAGGAGGGGCGCGTTAATGGCCAGACCGTATTTCGTGTCAGAGCACGTGACAACGGCGTCTATATGGTCCCGTCGGTGTATGATGGTGATAGTCTTATTATCGACCCGATGGGCAGGATTGTGGCCTGCAGTAGAGGTAAGGAAGGTGTCTTTTGGGCCGAGGTCGATTTGAGTAAGCGCGAGCCGCTTCCGTGGGTCGGCTATTGGCGGTCTATCGGCCCGCGTCACCGTATGCCCCAGAGCTATACTTGTTTGTTGGACGCTTCGCAGGAGCCGACATACTGATTGTGTCGCAAATTTGTTTATGCGGTCGCTTAGATTGAGCAGCCAGCCGGATACGGATTCATAATCCATCAATAAAACAGGGTAGATATGTTGAATCTGATTTTCAAAATCAACTCGCGATTAAATGAGTTTATCTGGGGCCCGGCGATGATTGTAGCCATCCTGGGCATAGGAATCTATTTGACTGTGGGCACACGGCTCGTTCAATTCCGCCGTTTCCGGGCAATGCTCCGGGAGACGCTGCTACGAAAAAAGAAAGGCGTTGTAGAAGGGGACATAAGTCCGTTTGCTGCCGTGAGTGTGGCATTGGCCGGCACCGTAGGCGTGGGGAACATAGCAGGCGTGGCTACTGCCATTGCTTCAGGAGGACCAGGGGCAATCTTCTGGATGTGGGTCTCAGGATTATTAGGGATGGCAACCAAGTTTGCCGAGGTGGTTTTAGGAATACAATATCGCACACGCCAGGAAGCAGGCCCAATGCTCGGCGGCCCAATGATGTATATCCAGCGCGGAATGGGTAAAAACTTCAAATTTCTCGCCGCTATATTTGCCGTCTTGGGTGCGTTGGCGGCGTTTGGCATCGGGAATATGACACAGGCCAATTCCGTGGCAAAGGGTCTGGCAGAATTTAAGGTTCCTGAGGTCCTTACAGGAATATTTCTTATTCTTGCTGTTGGTCTGGTTACTCTTGGCGGACTAAAACGCATCGCTCACGTTGCTATGTTCTGCGTTCCTTTTATGTGCATCATTTATTTTTTAGGTGCGCTTGTCATTATATTCTTGAATATCCAACGTCTGCCTCACACCCTGGTCTTGATTTTTCAATCGGCCTTTACGCCAATGGCTGCAACCGGCGGATTTTTGGGGGCAACTGTAAGAGGGGCAATTCGCTGGGGCGTCTCCAGAGGAGTTTTTAGCAACGAAGCGGGGCTGGGTTCGGCCTCTATTGCCCACGCTACTGCCCAGACCGACCATCCGGCCAGGCAGGGGCTGTGGGGCATTTTCGAGGTATTTATAGATACTATTGTTATATGTTCCGCTACTGCCCTTGCCATCTTGATTACCGATGCGTGGAAGTCCGGCTCTACCGGCGCGGTGCTCACTATGTCTGCCTTTCAAACAGTATTTGGAAAACAATTTGGTTTTTCCGTAGTTGTGCTGTGTATGGCAATGACCGCTTATGATACTATGCTTGCCTGGGGATTTTATGGTGAAACCTGCGCAGCGTATCTCTTTGGCGCCAGGGCAAGGATTTTCTATAGGGTTCTTTGGCTTCTGCCTATTATGCTCGGCTCCTTGGGAAAATTGGAAGCTATTTGGGCGATTGCCGACACATTAAACGGGCTAATGGCTATACCGAATCTGATCGCCTTACTTTTCTTAGGACCGGTCGTCTTTGGTTTGACTAAAGATTTTTTTAGGAAAGAGCAGGCGGCTTTAATTTCTTGAATTGATTTGCGATATGTGTTAAAAATATTTTTGTGATATTCTTCAAGAATAGGAGAAGTGCTTATGATGCTCGCAGATAGAAGGTTTTGTAGGATTTTGACTCTTTTGGGATTGCTGTTTTTTGCTGTATTCTTAGCAGTTTCAGTGCCATTGCAAGGCCAGGATTTGGCGGAATTTGAGAAGCGAATGACAGAATTTACACTGGACAACGGCCTGACATTTTTGGTTTTCGAGCGGCACGAGGCGCCGGTCATTTCGTTCCTTACATTTGCTAATGTTGGTTCGGTCGATGAGGTGAAGGGCATCACCGGCTTGGCTCATCTCTTCGAGCATATGGCCTTTAAGGGAACAAGGACTATTGGCACTAAGGACTACAAAGCCGAAGCAAAAGCTATGGCCAAAATGGATGAGATATTTGCTGCCGTAAAAACAGAGCGAAGTAAGAGTGAGCGCGCGGACAAAAGTCGGCTGGAGCAGCTTCGCAAACAATTCGAGGAGGCACAGCAGGAAGTCGATAAGTGTCTGGTTCACGATGAATTTGAAGAGGTGCTGACTCGTGAAGGGGGCGAAGGTCTCAATGCCGGCACAAGCAATGATTGGACCATATACTTTGTCAGTCTTCCTTCCAACAAGGTCCAGTTGTGGATGGCGATGGAATCCCAGCGATTCCTCGACCCCGTGCTGCGGGAATTTTACAAGGAGAAAGACGTTGTGATGGAGGAAAGGCGTATGAGCGAAAATTCTCCCACAGGGCGTTTATGGGAGGAGTTTTTTGCCGCTGCTTACAAAGCACATCCTTACGGCGAACCCGTAATTGGCCATATGAGCGACCTACAAGCACTGAGCCGATGGAAAGCTGAGGCATTTTACAAGAGACATTACCTTCCAAGCAATCTTACTATTGCAGTGGTCGGCGACATAGACCCGCAGAAGTTTGTCAAATCTGCACAGAAATATTTTGGTCCTATCCCTGGCGGCCCCAGACCTGAGCCGGTGGAGACGGCAGAGCCGCCTCAGCGGGGAGAACGCCGTGTAACGCTTCAGGACCCATCGCAACCTCTGGTCCTGATTGGCTATCACAAGCCGGATATTAACCACGCAGATAACGCCGTATTCGATGCTATTGCGGAAATTATCGGTTCTGGGCGGACATCCCGCTTGTATAAGACGCTCGTGAAAGAAAAGAAGATTGCAATAAGCGTCTCTGCGTATCACGGCTCTCCCGGCGACAAATATCCCAATTTGTTTATGTTCACTGTAACACCGGCCAAAGGCCGCACGAATAAAGAATGTGAGGAGGCCATTTATGCTGAAATCGAAAAGCTCAAACCCG
>CAZKOQ010000263.1:0-2034 GCA_964554425.1 uncultured Pirellulales bacterium
ACACCTGTGTTGATTGATGCGCAGAGGCAATATGCCCGCGAATTATTGACGCACGTCAATAAGTATCGCAATGTTCGTTACGCCGATGACCCTGCTGTGGCGATAGTAGAGATTACAAACGAAAACAGTTTTTTTATGTGGGATGCAGAGGAGACGCTGCGGACGCTGCCGCCATATTACGCGGATATTCTGCGGCGTAAGTTTAATGCGTGGCTGAAGGCAAAATATGGCTCGGATGAGAAGCTGCGACTCGCGTGGGGTGAGGGTGCTCAGCCGCTTGGCCAGAACATCCTGGCCAACGGCAGCTTCCAGGCGACATCGCCGGGTGAAAGTGTCCCGCAGAAATGGAGCCTCGAACAACATTCCGGATGCATTGCTTCGGTGTCACGGTATCGCTACCAGAACCAGGAAGGCGTGCGAATAGATATTAATAAAGCAAATGATATCGGATGGCACCTGCAGTTAAATCAGAGCGAATTGGCTATTAAGGCAGGGCGGTTTTACTCGGTTATTTTTCAAGCCGCAAGCAGCGAACCTCGCCAGATAGATTGCAGTGTTACCCAAGGCCATAGCCCGTGGAATAATCTCGGATTGTCACAGCAGGTGGAATTGGCCGGAAACTGGCAGATATTTCGTTTCGGCTTTGTTGCGAAGGCCGAAGATGACAATGCTCGTTTAAATTTTTCTTTCGGCGGCAGTAATGTCCCTGTGTATCTTGCGAACGTGGAGTTTCGGCCTGGTGGGCGAACCGGCCTGCAGGAGGTTGAATCAATTGGCGCAGGCAATATCGCTGTTTTTTCCGAGAACGAAACACCAATGCGTAGAATCGACCGGATGTGCTTTCTGGCGGAGACGGAAAAGGCCTACTTCGATGGAATGCGAAACTTTATCAAACAGGAGCTTGGTTGCAAGGCGCTTGTAACCGGCACGATTGTCTTCGGGCCGTTGGGATTATATGCTCAGAGCGATATGGATTTTATCGACGCGCACGCCTACTGGCAGCATCCGCGGTTTCCGGGCAGGCCGTGGGATGCGGACAACTGGATTGTTGAACAAAAGGCGATGACTGACTGGCCTGCGGAGGCGACACTATTCCGCTTGGCAGCCGAGCGTCTATCTAACAAGCCCTTCACAGTCAGCGAATACAATCATCCGGCTCCAAACGATTATCAAGCGGAGTGTGTGCCTATGATTGGCTCATTTGCCGCTGCGCAGGATTGGGACGGCGTGTGGTTATATACCTATAGTCACAGCGAGAACCAGTGGTATCGGGAGAATATGAACAGCTATTTCGATATCGATACGAATCCTGCCAAGTGGGGTTTTATGCGGGCAGGCGCAGCTATATTCCGCGACGGAAGTATTAGACCACTAAATGACCTTAATGCCTTCGGATTGGCACAGTCTTCGGATATGCTTATTTCGCTTGCAAAGCTGCATCTCCAATATGACCGTGATATGTTCTCGTATATTTCAGAATTTCTACAAGTGCACATACATCAAGACTTCTTATCCGGCCCCCCTACAAAAATTAACTGGTTTGCTGAAGACGGCAAAGGATTCTATAATGTTAGTGGTCGATGTGCGCAGGTTTATACCGGACATACTGAGAGGTTCAAGAAAGCTACCGATGGACAGGTTTCCATTACCAAGCCAGGTTTTGTTGCTATGGCGATTACCTCACTTGACGGCAAATCAATCGTACCGGATCCCTGTCTGGAACTGAGTGAAAAGATTCTGGTTACTGCGTGCGGCAGATGTGAGAATTTCGGAATGAAATTTTCCGAGGACCGGGGGACTGTGGGACGCAATTGGGGCGAGCCGCCTGTGCAGATTGAGGCGGTTGAAGCAAATTTGGTTTTGCCTAAGGGTCAGTGGATTTGCCAGGCGCTCGGCCCTGATGGTATGCCGACTGTTGAGGTGCCGATTTCTCAGCAAAATGGCAAGAGTGTTCTGCAAATCTCGCCGCAATATAAGACTATGTGGTATCTTTTAACTCGACCTGCAAGTCTGGAGTAAATCAGTAGGGCTAAT
>CAZKOQ010000263.1:2134-5037 GCA_964554425.1 uncultured Pirellulales bacterium
TTTAGCAGGAGAAGATAATGGTTAATAAAAACTTTTCTTTTGTCATTGTTGGGGTTGTTTTGAGCTATTTTTTTAGCGGGATGATTCCGGCAACTTTTGCCCAGGGGCCACGGCCAATAGTTCTTTTTGATTTTGAAAAGGGCTTTGACATACAGGCATCAGAGACAAACGATGCCAATGTTACTGTGTCTGAGGGGGGGGCATTGCGTATTGAAACCGGCCATAAACAACAATGGCCTGGTGTTACGTTGCGAGCGCCGGCAGGTAAATGGGACCTATCAAAATACGAGTATGTATCAATGGAGGTAAAGAACTCAGGGGACCGGCAAATAACAGTTTTTTGCCGAGTAGATAATCCGGGTGCGGATGGCGACAAAAACTGCATAACTGATAATGTTACTTTAATGCCGCAAGCTGCGGGAACGCTTGTGGTAAGCATATTTCCTGTTCCCTGGCGGCTTTCTGAGCCGGCGGAGCTAATCGGAATGCGCGGAGCGCCTGCCCATTCCGGCAAAATCGACACCTCAAATGTCACCCAGTTGGTTGTGTTTGTAAATAAGCCCGGTGTCAACTATATATTTGAGATAGATAACATTCGCGCCGGCGGAAGGATTGAGGTGCTGGATACGAAAAGTTTCTTTCCGTTTATTGATGAATTCGGCCAGTTTATCCATCGCAGCTGGCCCGGTAAAACACATTCTGCTGATGAAATGGTTGACTACGGTAAGACCGAATTAGACGACATCGCTGAACATCCTGGGCCGGAGGGGCGCACCCAGTATGGGGGCTGGGCTGCGGGGCCTAAGCTTAAGGTGACAGGATTTTTCCGCGTGGAAAAATGCGATGGGAAATGGTGGCTTGTGGACCCGGAGGGCCGGCTATTCTGGTCACATGGCATTGATTGCGTCCGCAGCGCCAGCGCTACGCCCATCAGCGACCGCGAGCACTATTTCCGCGAGCTTCCCGAATCCGACTCGCCGTTTGCGAAGTTCTATAACACCGGCACGTGGGCCCCGCACGGGTATTATCAAGACCATTGCCCATACAAAACATACGATTTTAGCCAGGCGAACCTGCTGCGTAAATATGGTCAGAGGTGGGAGCAGGTCTTTGCCGAGGTAACTCATAGCCGTATAAAAAGCTGGGGTATGAATACTATTGCTAACTGGTCCGACTCCGAGATTTACTTGCTGCGAAAGACGCCGTATGTGTGCACGATTAGTTATACCGCAAAAAAAATAGAGGGCTCAGAGGGCTACTGGGGCAAATTCAACGATGTGTTCGACCCTGCTTTTCGCAAGTCGGTCGCAGAGCAATTGGTAGCACAAAAAGGCGAAGCCGCCGGCGACGGTTGGTGCATTGGATTCTTTGTTGATAACGAATTGAGCTGGGGCGACGAGGTCTCATTGGCCGTAGCTGCTTTGATGTCACCGCCTGACCAGCCCGCCAAAAAAGTCTTTGTCGAGGACCTAAAATCCAAGTATAAAACAATTGACAAGCTCAATTCCGCTTGGGGCACAACGTATGCAACGTGGGAAGCGTTTTTGCAAAACCGGGAGGTGCCGGATAAAAATAAGGCCTGGGAAGATTTAACTACCTTCTACACAAAGATTGCTGAAGCTTATTTTAGAACGGTTCGGGAAGAGGTTAAGAAGGTTGCTCCGCAGCAACTGTATATGGGCTGCCGGTTCGCGTGGGTCAATGAGCGAGCGGCTAAGGCGGCTACTAAGTTCTGCGACATTGTCAGCTACAACCGCTATGACTATAGCGTTGAGCAGCAGAAGCTGCCTGACAATATTGATATGCCGATAATAATAGGTGAGTTTCATTTCGGGGCGCTGGACCGTGGTATGTTTCACACGGGACTAAGGAGAACTGCAAATCAGCAGGACCGTGCGGACAAATACAAAAGCTATGTCCTCGGCGCTCTGCGCAATCCATACATAGTAGGGACGCACTGGTTTCAATATAAGGACCAGGCGACAACCGGCCGCGGCGATGGCGAGAACTACCAGATTGGCTTTGTTGATATTTGCGATACTCCTTATCCTGAAATAATCCAGGCCAGCCGCGAAGTTGGAAGCAATATGTATGAGTATCGCCTGAAAGGCCAATGACCTGGTCTTATGGTCCGCCTGGTGATGGGGAGGCGGGGAGCCAGCTTTCCTTTTCACTCCAGGTGGCAGGATGCGCAGCAGTATCAATTATCGTAAGCGATTGGCCGCCGCCATCAGTGGTCGGATACCAGGAGTCTTTATATTCGAGCCGCAATATCGCCGCATCAAGCGGAGCAGGCAATTGCAGCACAATATCCTCGCCGCCATTACTTAAGTTGCCTGAATATTCGCCTGCGACGGCTGGGCCAAGGCCATATCTTAACCTGAAGGAGTTGAGGTCGCTTACAACCACAATATATTGGTCGGGCACAAGGGTCATCTGCGAGAAGGTTAAGTCAATGCCCTCGCTCAACCGCACGCCGTTGAGGTCAAGCGGCTCATCGCCGATGTTGTATAGTTCGAGATAATCAAATGTGCTGCCCTGGTTGTCGTGATACATCAGCTCTGTAATCCGCAACCCATCCAACAGCGCCAACGCATTTTTATATGGGAAGGTGTCATTTACCTCTGTAATGGCGGCCTCAAGCTCGACAGAGATAAGGAAGTCGCTGCGATTGCCGGAGTTGTTTAGGGCGTGAATGGCAAGGATATTGCTGCCCTTATGCAGCGTGCCTTTGTAATCAGAGACGGAGATATACTCGAAGTTGACGGCTTCGCTGTCGGTGTGCGTGGTGTTTGCGGCTGAGCTCCAGAGGGGTGTGCCGGTAAAGTTACGAGTAGCGGTCGATAATGGCGTGCCGTTTATGTAGGCAAGGAAGCCATCATCATACCGCACTTTTAGCGTCA
>CAZKOQ010000264.1:0-3208 GCA_964554425.1 uncultured Pirellulales bacterium
ATTTAAATTCTGCTTAACCCGGATTTTTCAAAGCCACAGAGAACACAGAGAAAAAATAGTTAATTGGTTAATCGGTGAGTGGTGAGTGGATACTCGGGGTTCAGTGAATGGTTAAACGGTAATTTGGTAAATCCGCCCCGCCTACTGCGGGCAGGTGCAGGCGGATAAACCCCATTAGAAACGGAGAAGAAAAGTCATAGAATGTTAGAGATTAATCCTATGGGAAAGGCAATTTCTAACGGGGTAAAGTTGCGTTTTCACAGGATTCGTGAAATATACGGGTTAAGATGACGAGAGCCGATACATCTGTGGGAGGCAGCAAAGATGGAAAAGGGGATTTTGGGTCTCTGGATATCCGTGAGATATTAGCCCCAGGGGGAGTTATTGCGAAATCGTTTACGGGCTTTGAGGAGCGGCCGCAGCAGATTCAGATGGCTCTTGCGATTCGGCAGGCGATGGCAAACGGGCGGCGATTAGCCGTTGAGGCAGGCAACGGCGTTGGAAAAAGTTTTGCTTATCTTGTCCCTGCGGCTGAGCTTGTATGTCGCGGCGTAGGCCAGATACTTATCAGCACTTTCACCATCACACTGCAGGAACAGCTAATCTATAAAGACATTCCTTTTCTGGTTAATTGTCTGCCCACATCCTTTACCGCAGGTCTGGCAAAAGGGCGGGGCAATTATCTCTGCAAACGCCGGCTTGAGTTTGCGGTGCGAAGGCAAAGGTCGCTTTTCGGGCAATCCGACGCGGAGCTTGTGCTGATAAATGACTGGGCAAACAGGACGAAGGACGGCTCACTTAGTGACATTCCGTTTGCGCCGAGCAGCCAGGTCTGGGATGCGGTCAATAGTGAGCATGGCAACTGCCGAGGACGAAAGTGCCCGTATTTTCAGGATTGTTTCTATCAAAAAGCGAGACGCCAATTAGAAAGCTCCGATATCATTGTAGCAAACCATGCGCTGCTGTTCAGCGACCTTGTCCTGAAGGACGAGGGCGCGTCGGTGCTGCCGGATTACAAGTATGTGATTATCGATGAGGCGCAAAACATCGAGCATGTGGCGGAAGAGCAATTCGGAATAAATATCAGCAATCACAAAATCAAATTTCTGCTCGACGGTCTGTTTAATCCGAGAACGCATAAGGGACTTTTAGCTTTCAGAGATGCCCCGAAAGCAAATGATATAGTGGGCCAATTGAACAAAGAGGCGAAGAATTTCTTTGAGCGTGTGAGAGCGTGGTTTGAGCAGACAAAAGAACAGACCAACGGCAGGTGCTATGCTAATTTTGTTGACGACACTATATCGGGGTATTTTAAGGCGCTGGTGTCGGAGCTGCGGAAATTGGCGAAGCAGACAGAAGACATAGATGAGAAGCTTGAGATTTCGCGGTTTGCCGAGCGGTGTCAGGCGGTTGAGGAGGGCTTGTGCCATTTCTTTCTACAGGATAGGCCTGATTATGTCTATTGGGTGGAGGCGGAGACGGACAAGAGAGTAACGGTGGAATTACGAGGTGCTCCGGTAGATGTGGGGCCGGATGTGAAACGGTGTCTATTCGAGAAGTTTGATTCGGTGATACTTACAAGCGCGACATTAAGCAGCGGCCCGTATTCGTCATGCGTTCCCTCGACTGTGCTGGGGACAAGCGTTCGTGATGAGTCGTGCGAAACAACAATACAACACAAAAAACGCACCACGCAAGACGCACAGGGCACAACGAATGAAGGATTTGAGTTTTTCGCCGGGCGGATAGGCTTGGATGATTTTGACTCGCTCAAGCTCGGCTCGCCGTTTGATTATAAAAAGCAGGTAACAATTTATATTGAAAAGGATTTGCCTGACCCCAATGACCCAGCTTTTGTTGAAGCTGCGGCAGAAGCAGTGAAAAAACATGTGTTACAGACTAAAGGGCGAGCGTTCGTGCTTTTTACAAGCTATCAGATGCTGGATGCAATTGCTAATCGGACTGCCGATTGGCTTGCTTCTAACGATATGGAGTTATTGCGACAAAGCTCCTCGCCCGGCGGATTTGATAGGAGTAAATTGCTGAAACACTTCAAGACCGGAGTGAGCTGCGTTCTGTTCGGGACGGATAGTTTCTGGCAGGGAGTTGACGTGCCGGGCGTGGCGCTCAGCAATGTTATTATTGTTCGGCTGCCGTTTGCGGTGCCTGATAAGCCGCTGCTTGCAGGGAGATTGGAGCGAATAAAAGAGGATGGTGGGAATCCATTTTATGATTATCAACTGCCATCGGCGATTATAAAATTCAAGCAGGGCTTCGGGCGGCTCGTTCGCACTAAGACCGATACCGGCATTGTAGTTGTCCTCGACAGCCGAATTATTAACAAATCCTACGGCCAACAATTTCTGGCGGCGATACCGGAATGCAAAACCGAAATAGTCGCTCGTCGCTCGTGACCCGTCGGTTGTCTATCGTTTATCGTCGATCGTTCATCGTGTCTTTTTCTTAGGAAAAGAAAACCCAGGCCGAATAAAGCGAGCGTGGCGGGCTCAGGAACAAGGACGATTTTCGAACTGCGGCCAATATAGAAATCGTTATTGAGCAAATCGCCGCTGGCCAGTATCCCTGTCAGGCGCCGGTTTGGCTCATTGTCCCAAGGACCTCCGAGTATGCTGGTCAGTTCCCCGTATCCGAAGGGCTGACCGTCGACTGCAAAATTCGAGCCATATATGTTTATAAAACTCCGCACGTCCAGATACAAAGGCCCTTTTATTGAGCCGCCAAAGATATCTACCTGGCTGGAACTGAAGCTGCAAAGGTATTTGTATATTGAGCCGCCGGTGATATTTACCTGGCTGGAATCCCAGCTGTAAAGCTCGCCTATTGAGCCGCCGGAGATAGCTACATAGCTGGAATCTTGGCTTATAAGAGACAATATTTCGCCGCCGGAGATATATACATGGCTGGAATCAAGGCTGTGAAGGCCTGTTGAGCCGCCTCGGACATTTATCCTGCTTTGTTCATATCCCCGCAGGTTAGGGGTGGATCCACCACCTATCAGATTTACTGTGGTGTACATCGAGGGCGATTGAAAGTCCACCCAGACAGAGTCGGCGATTGCATAGTCGATGTCGTGGGTCAGGCCATCTTTGAACTCGAGCACCCCGAGTGCGGGGCAAGCGCACAGAAACAACACTACTGCCACTAATCCCGTTAGAGTTTTATCTCTAAACGGGACTACCCACATTGT
>CAZKOQ010000264.1:3308-5034 GCA_964554425.1 uncultured Pirellulales bacterium
TTTGGACCGAGCCAGTGGAGCTCGGTATTTTGTGTAAGGAGCTGCTCGACCTTTTTGCAGGCCAAAAGCACGGTGGCGTGGTTTTTATTACCAAGGAGCCGGCCTATTTCAGGCGATGACATCTTTGTGTGCTTTCTTGTCAAATACATACTGAAGTGCCTGGCAAGAGTGACGGTTCTATCCTTCTTAGACGAGTTAATGATAGCCGGCGTTATTCCAAAGTAGGCAGCGACAACGGACTCGATATCCGAAATATGCACAATAGGGTCTGTCCTTGATAAGTGGTCGGCGAGGACCGTCTGCGCCATTTCCAGCGTGATTTTTTCATTCTGGAGCGAGGCATACGCGACTAATTTCAGTAAAGCCCCTTCCAGCTCCCGCACGTTGCTGCGAAGATTCTCGGCAACGTATCTTATCACTTCTTCGGGGATGCGGCCCATCGCTTTTGCACAATTTGCAAGGTCACCAAAAGCCGCTTTCATCATAGTCGCTGCATATTGCCTGCAGATTTGGCAGCGGGTGTGGAAATCGGGTGCATCAATCTTGACGACCATACCAGAGACAAAACGGCTAACGAGCTTTTCCGACAACTGCCTTATCGTTTTTGGATGTTCATCCGAAGCTAAGACCACTTGCTTACCTGCAAGACTGATTGTGTTGAAGGTATGCAGAAACTCTTCCTGTGTGGCTGGTTTGCTTGCCAGGAAGTGAATGTCATCGATAGCCAGCAAATCGGTTTCCCTCATTCGGCGTCTAAATGAATCGAGTTTTTTGGTCTTCAAGGCCAGCACGAACTGATTAGCAAAATCTTCCGCCGACAGATACAGCCAATTGGTATGAGGGCGCTTGTAAGATACGGCGTTACATATACCCTGCAAAAGGTGCGTCTTGCCGACGCCGTAACCGCCGTGAAAAAAAAGCGGATTGAAGGGACTGTGCTCTTCATTGATGACTGCTTTTGCTGCATTGAAAGCAAGCTCATTGGAGAGGCCGACGACAAATGTGTCGAGTGTAAGTTTGAGCCGTTTAACCATAGGCCGCTGCGTAACGGTTGTAGTGCCTGTAAATTTGGTCCCGGCCTTTTCCGCCGACCGTGTTTGTGAGTTAACTTGTGCGGTCCTGGCTCGCAAGCCGGCTTGGCCTGGATGAGTCCCTGCCAGGTCCGGGTCAACAGCAAAAGTAATCTTCAGACTTTTGCCGGTAACTGCCCGGACCGCTTGAGTAATTTCATTGAGAAAATGGCTCTCAATCCAGCTTGCTATGAAAAGGTTCGGCACTCCTATTTTCAAATAATCGCCGGCGAGTGTGAATTTAGTTGAGTTCTTAAACCAGATTTGGAACTTCTGCTTGCCTATCCGCTCGGCAAGGGCATCGGCAATAGCACTTACTTCATCCGTGAATGTGCCTTGCATTAAACTCTCTCCTGCTTAACGGCTACGTTTCGCCAATCCCTAAAAGTCCGCCCCGCCTTACACATATTAGCAGTTTGGCGGACTCCAATTTGACGGTTCACTACAAGTTTTCGACAAAAATGAAAATAACGCTCAATTAGCTGCTATTATTGAGCGACGGCAAAACAAATCAATCGTGTTTTGGAAAATTTCTTTTCCACATAGAAGATGTTTTGGCTGGGACTGAATTTACGCACAAAAAAAATTTGTTTTCCACATCTTTTGCACATCATAAGCTGCATTTGTGGAAAACTTGTGGATTGGATTTTCAATTG
>CAZKOQ010000265.1:0-5028 GCA_964554425.1 uncultured Pirellulales bacterium
CTTAATTCTGACATTTGGTCTCGGTGCTGTTACGCAAATGTGGAGACGGCGTAATGGTCAGTCGTCTTTGAAGTGTGCCATCCAGGGCGCCTGCGTCGCCCAGTCCGGCTTGGGAGCATTGATGTCAAACCGCTTACTCCACTTGAGATTCCATAAGCCCTTTAGCCAGATTTTCCGAACGGTGTAGTCGAGAAAAACTCCGTTGATTGCCTGCTGATGTCTGTTGATGCAATATCGCTGCATTACATCTTCGTCTCCCGCCCACCTCTGGCCGTCAAATTGTGGCGGTCTGTTTGTGTGTTCGGGCCAGCCGCACCAGAACCAGCAGTCCAAAAAAAGCGGTATATTGGATGCCCCCTTTACATTAGGCGTTCCCCAGAAAGACGCAGCCGGTTTGCCATAAAGCACATCCTGGCCCGGGACATAGACCCACCCGTTAATCCCGTAGCTGCCCCAGGTTCCTGCAGGTCGGCCGGAGCTTACGCCCAGCTTGCCCCACGAAGTGAACGGGCCTCCGCCAACCTCCAGCGTGTCGGTGGCGCCAGGCGGGAAATCCGGAAATGCAATCTTCTTCGCCATCGGGCAGCAGCGCATCTTGTGCTCCCGAGAGTAGTAATCGAAAAGCACATCAATCCATCGCCCTGATGTGCTCGTTCGCTTGGGGAAGAAGCTATTATTGTCGTCTGTGTACATAGCCCAAATCGTTCCCCACTGTTTTAGATTCGACTGGCAGGCCGCTGCGCGTGCCTGTTTTTGGACGCGAGCTACCGTCGGCATCAATATTGACATAAGCAGTGCGATGATGGCAATGACCACCAGCAGCTCTACGAGCGTAAAACCCGCTTTGGGCCGGCTGGTTTGAAGCTGTTTTTCGCAGCCATTGAGGTTATCCGGAAAAACATAACTGTGCACCGGCGATTTCATACACACCTTATTCTGTAATTGTTTCTGGCTTACCTGCGACGGCCAGACCATAGTTTCGCAATTGCACGATGGAGTTATCTTGCCGAGACATTTGGCTATAAGAATACCGTATTGCTGCGGATTTTGCAAGGCGTTCTCGCCGAAATGCTCCTGCAAAACTGGGTCGGGCCGGCTATTTTCAAGGATAGCTTTATACATCAAAATCCCTTAGTGACAGCTTTTTGAGAGACGCGGCATTAGGATGCTGCTTTCTCGTTCTAAAACATCAGGTGAGTTCTTGACATTTGGCCTCGGCGTTGTTATTATAACCCGAAAGCTCAATGTTATTTTTTGTCCTGATGGACTACTTGGTCACAGATACAGTAATGGGCATCATTTAATTCTGGGGCCAGATGCTTCGCCCCTGCCGTTTTGCTTCGCGAAACGAAGCAGCAGGGGCTCAGCATGACAGGTCATCAAGCAGTAGTATATCGGGGCGGGAGATTAGTTTGAGAGTTCTATCTGGCATACAGCCATCCGGTCGGCTGCATATAGGCAACTACTTTGGCGCGATGCGTCAGCACCTGCAACTGCAGGCCGAGCACGAGTGCTTCTATTTTATTGCAGATTTTCACGCCCTTACCAGCAATCCTTCGCCGGATGAGCTTGCTAAGTTTACGCTTGATGTGGCGATGGATTATCTGGCGCTGGGGCTGGATACAAAAAAGACCGTATTCTGGCGGCAGTGCGATGTGCCCGAGGTTACGGAGCTGACCTGGCTTCTTTCGTGCGTAACGCCGATGGGGCTGCTGCAGCGATGCGTCAGCTTCAAGGAGAAGGTGACACAGGGACTAAGTCCTAATCATGGTCTGTTTGCGTATCCTGTTCTTCAAGCGGCGGATATTCTGATTTATAAGTCCGATTTGGTGCCGGTGGGCGCCGACCAGAAGCAGCACATCGAGGTTACGCGGGACATCGCCGTCCGATTCAACAGTGCTTATGGCGAGATTTTTCCGCTGCCGCAGGATTACATTATCGAATCCGTAGCAGTTGTCCCCGGCATTGATGGCCAGAAGATGAGCAAAAGCTACGGCAATACCATTGAGATGTTTGAGCCGAAGGACAGTATCCGCAAAAAGGTTATGCGTATAGTTACGGATTCTACGCCGGTTGAAGGGCCCAAGGACCCCAATAAGTGTAATGTTTTTGCACTTTTGAAGTTAGTTGCTTCGCCGCAGGAGTTATCTGAATGGGAAAATAGATACCGAAGCGGCGGTATGGGCTATAGCGAGGCAAAGAAACGTCTTGTGGAACTATTGATAGAATATTTTGAACCATACCGGCAGAAAAGGGCGGAGCTCGAGAGCAATAGCGGTTATGTTAGAGAGGTTCTTGCCGGTGGTGCTGCGAGGGCGAAGGCAATAGCTTCTAAGACGCTGGCAGAGGTCCGAAGGGCGGTAGGTCTGGAGCGTTAGCGGTGTCTGATAAACTTGTTACAATCGCAAAGTTCAATGACTCCTATCAGGCAAATCTGGCCAAGCAGACGCTTGCCGATTTCGGAATTGAAGCGTTTCTGACAGGCGAAAACGTTGCGAATCTTTACATAGTGCCTTTGCAGCCGGTGGAGCTGCAGGTCCGTGAGAGTCAAAAGCAGCAGGCGCAGGAAATTCTGGAAGCTCTTAAAACCCAGGAGAGCACACAGGACGACACGCAGGAAGATATGCAGGAGGATTAGTTGACCGATTATCGCGTAAATCTTGAGATATTTGCAGGGCCTCTGGATTTGCTTTTGTATCTGGTCCGCAAAGAGGAGGTGGATATCTACGATATTCCCATCGCCCAGATAACCGACCAGTATCTGCACTATATCGAGATGCTAAAAAATCTCGACATCGATGTGGCCGGCGACTTTCTGGTGATGGCGGCGACGTTGATGCAGATAAAGTCTGCAATGCTTTTGCCGAGGGCCGAGCCGGCCCTTGAAGGCGAGGAGCTTACGGACCCGCGGGCGGAGCTTATCCGGCAGCTTCTGGAATACAAAAAGTTCAAGGATGCTGCAAATCTGCTCGCCGCCGCCGCGGACAGCCGGATGGAGCAGTTTGCTCGGCCGGCCAGCTTGCTGGAGCAGTTAAGCCCGGGCGGTGAGCCCCAGATAGACCTTGAGCAGATAAGCATGTGGGACCTGCTGGAGGCCTTTGACGCAATATGCAAGGCGACCGGCGTAGGCGTCGAGATAAGGGATATTAAGGATGATACGCCGATAGACCTATATCAGATAGAAATTCTGCATCGTTTGCAAACGGAAGGCCCTATGCCTTTTGAGCGGATATTCGAGCCCGCCGGACGTATGGCGGGCACCGGCCGCATAGTAATGATTGGCTTATTCTTAGCCCTTCTGGAGCTAATTCGTGAGAAGCTGGTATGGGCGGAGCAGGCAGCATCTTCAAAATCCATATATCTGCGAGCGTTGACCGGCGAACCCGCTGAAGAAGCGGTGCGAAATGCGGTTCTCGCTGCCGCTGAGGCCGAAACTGGATCTGCGAAGGCCCGCCAGGACATTTTGGCTGGTCGGACTGCACCCATAGCCGTGTCGGAATTGCCTGCTAAAAGTGTGCCTTCGGCTGACTTTGAAGTCCCCGCCGACGGCGGCACAGCACATATTCCTATTACGGAGTTACCGCCTAAAGCCGACAGCTCCGAACGGTCCGCCGAGGGCGGATTTCAGCCAACCGAAAGTCAAGACCTCAAAACGGTCGGTTAATGTTTGACGAAGCCATTTTCGCTTACTAAAATAGCTTCTGTAAAAAGATTTCACCAGGATGCAGATAGCAGGCAGTGAAGATTGCGCCTTTGACTTGTGCGTAGCACGGCCATCCCTTCGACTATGCTCAGGACAAGCTTGGCCGTGTCTTCACGGGGGCTTCGACTGAGCTCAGCCGAATGTCCTGGAAGCCCGTGCCACGAAGGGGGATTACGTTGGCTGCGATAACATCAAGTGTATTGACTGCGATGATTTTTGCGGAATTGGCCAGATACATTGCCTTTGCGAGTGTAACAGCAATTCTCAGGCCAGTAAAACTGCCAGGGCCGACGGATATATGAAGTTGCTCAATATCCTGAGGTTTTTTTTCAAAACGGCTGAGAAGATTGCAAATGGCTGGGAATAGTTCGGAACTGTGTTTCATCGGACCAGAGAAGGTAATCTCGTCAAGAATCCTTTGGCCGACTGCTATCGCAACGGAACCAATTCTGCTGGAGGTTTCGACAGCTAATATTAGGGTTTTTTGTGCCATAAATAGCTATTTTTGCTTATGAGGCCTTATATTTTTCGATTTCTTCAAAACCCGTTTTTTACCCACAAAAAAGACCAAATTTTTAGATGGTAAATTTTCCCCCAAAATTCCCGAATTTTTTAGTTTGTCCAGCTATTCGTTGGATATTATCGGCCAGGCACTTATAAATCAAATTTTTCCTTGCAAATTTCTTTTTTTTTGTATACACTTGATTATCATAAGTATAAACTTATACGGAAATTGGAGGTTGTAAATATAGACTAATTGGGTGCAAAAAGCTTCCAGAGGAGGCGTTTTTTGGGGCAGGAGGTAAGGTTTGAATAGTTCGAGTTCTCTTAATAAAACTTTCTGTAGACGCTCCCTATCAGTTATTCTGGGGACGATGCTGCTTTTTACCGCAGTAATGACGGTGGTTGCTCCATCTCAGACAAACGAAGCTGGAAGACAAGGATTATCCCGACAATTGGCACAAAGGTGGATTCTAACCGGCGTGGACCAATATAGCAAAGGCGACTTCGAGGGGGCAGAAAAATCGCTGCTTCGAGCAAAGGAACATCAAGGGTACTTAACTGTTGATGAGCGCAACCAATTAAGCGAAGTTCTGGAAAAAACACAGACAGCCAAACTTGAAAGAAAACGCGTCGTAGAGGCATATCAACTGGCCTCTGAGTTAATTAAACAAGGCAAACTGGAACAGGCCAAAGCACAGCTTGAACAGGTCAAAGACAATATGTCTTTGAGGGAAGACGAAAAGAAAAACATCGCAGAAGCGATTACGGAAATAGACAATCAAATAAAAGCTAAAGCTCAATCTCAACCTGCTGCGCCAGGT
>CAZKOQ010000266.1:0-5021 GCA_964554425.1 uncultured Pirellulales bacterium
TTCCTGGCGGTGTTGCGGCGAAACCAGCCCGACTCTGTTTTCAACAGTTTGGTTTCAGGCGATTGTTCACTCATCTTTTATGCCCCTGCTTTCACTTAACAGAATCTGCTGAAATTGCCTCTCCAGCAGTTTGTAATCCATAATTCTTGTTCCCACCCTCAGACTTGGGGACTTCGAACGTTGTCAAAGTGCCCATCGCCTTTTGCAAATCCAGTTTTGCGATTATATGCGTATAAATGGCCTGGTAATAATTTGCCCTTGCCGTCGTCAAGGCCGCCTGAGCATCTATCATTTCAACCTGCGTATTCGTCCCCTCCCTGTAACCTACCTCAGCCAGCCGCAATCCTTCCTCAGCCCTTGTGAGGTTAAGCCGTTGAGATTCCACAAACTCCTGTGCATCTTCAATACTCAGTTGCGCCTTGGTCAGCTCGAATAAGGTGGTCTCCTCCGCATCAACCAAATCTATCTGGGACTGTTTGAGCCGTGCTTTCTGCTGAACTATATCACCTTCGCGTGCAAAACCATCAAATATGGGCAGCGTCGCCATAACCCCAATATCCCATGCCCTGCCCCACTCAATCAGCATCCTGTTGTGCGGGTCGGGCTTAGACCAGGTTCTGTCGTAATAGCCGCTAATAACCGGCCAATATCGGCTCTGAATAACCTTAAGCAGCTCCTTCTGATACTTGATATCAAATTCCCGCCCGAATAAATCAGGGCGATTTCGATAAGCAGCTTCAACCGCTTCTTCCATCGGCACCTTCAGAGGGACGTAAACCAGCTCGTTGGACAGAGTAACATCGCTATCCTGTGAAACGCCCATCACCTTCAGCAGGTTGGCTTTTGCTACGTTGATAGCATTTTTGTTCCGTATCAATTCTGCCTGGAAATTTGACAGCTCCACTTCGGCCCGCAGAACGTCAAAATCAGAAGCGACGCCGCCCTGGCGTTTCTGCTTGACACTATCAAGATGTGCCTGAGCAGACCGAACAGCGTCGGCGCTAATCTGAAGCAAATGCTGATTAAGCAGAACATCATAATAGGCGTGACCGGCAGCATAAGTTAGGTTCTGAACCGTCGCGCGAACCGTCTGGTCGGTCAGCAGTGAAAATAATCTGCCAGCGTTTAGTCTGGCTATTATTGAACCCCCGGCATAAATGGGTTGAGTAACCCGAAGACCTGCCGTGTAATTATCCACATCGCCCATCGTGATTTTCGGGCCAAAAGGAATGCTAATGGAGGAGACCATATCCAGCCGCTTATAATCACCCGTCAGACCCACTGTCGGCAAAATCGCCGAATACGACTTTAGCTCTTCTCCGCGGGCAATCTGCTTTTCCTCAAGAACTCGCTGCAGACCCTTATTGTTGGCCAAAGCCAGCTTCAGACAGTCCTCGACGGTCAACTGCCCACTTATATGCGGCTGCGATGTCTCCTGGCGTTCTTTACGAGTCTTCCACTGTCGATATGCCGTTTCTCTGGACAAAGAAGCGTCCTCATAGAACTGCTCTGTGCCGGTGCACCCAGCCAATATCAAGGCCATCACCACACAACCTGCAAACTCAACGCCTCTTCGCCTCATTAGGTTCACGCCTTTCCGCCATTTTGAGTTTTTATCCGCCAGCCGTTCGGCGGATTTAGTTTTGAGTTTTTAGTTTCAGCATACGCACGAATCCCGGCAGCCGAAAACGCCACAATATGCTCAACTACATCAGAGAGGTTAAACCGCGGCACCTGCGGCTCACCGCTCTGCTCAAACATTGTCTCTGCAGCGATAACGTGCATCAATTGGCCGACAACAGAAAGTATCACGAGCTGAACCTCCGATTCTTCCAATCCGGGGCAAATCTGCACCAGCGCTTTCTGCAAAACTGTCATAACAGGCAAAATCATCTCCTTGACGAACATCCCTTTCGGCAAATGCCGCTCAATCATCTCGCGAGCCATAAGCCGAACAAAACGAAAGCTTTTTTCCCCTTCCACAAGCGGCTCAAGAAACGCCCTTGAATATGAACGGAGAAGCCCCTCCAGAGTCGGCTTGCTGATGGTATCAGACATTACTCGCTCAATGCTTGCAATCCGCATATCTCGCATCCGAAGTAGATGCCGCCGCCACACCTCTGCATATAATTTCTCTTTTCCGCCAAAATAGTAATTCATCGATGCGACATTGCAGCCGGCAGCACCGGCAATATCACGAACACTTGTCCCATCGAAACCATGCTCACAAAAAAGCTCTTCCGCCGCATCCAGCAACCTATCCTGGACATTCAAGCCAATTACTGGCTCGTGCTCTTTATCATTTGTTTCCATACAAATAACCCTTAAACGGTCGTTTTATACGATAGCTTAAAACATTTGTTTGAATATTGCAAATAATTTTCCTAAAAAATCCAGAAAAATTTTTCGATTATTGTAACATCTTTAATGACAAGTAATTATATCTCTACGTCTCCTATGATTTCAAAAAATCATAGTGATATGTCACACATATATTTGATGGGTTGTTATGCCGAATCCCGACAGGTCGGGATGAAGCATCTGGCCTTATTAAAAAGAGATTATTCGGCTTCCACCCTCCGCAGTAGCAGAGCTACTGCTACGGAGGATGGGTCGCCTCAGACTCTGTCCTGAACGCAGTGAAGGAATGACACCCACCGTTTGACATGTGATAGACCAATAGTTAAGTAAAGAGGGTAGCTTGGAATAAAGCCGGTTTTTTGAGAAATTTTTCTCGAAGCAAACGTAGCTAATTTTATGCAAATCGGATATAAGAGAAACTCGATTTAGTGGAAACAAAACCACGAAATTGGACGCAGACAAGCAAGAGATGCTTTAGCGTAGAACCAGAACATACTGTTTGTCCATCAAGGAGGACCATTATGCGCAGGGAAGCGCTTTCTTCACTTTCTTTTTTCTTGTTATTGGGCCTGGCCACACACCAAACGAATGCAGCATATCCATTCCAGCAGGACTCCGGCCCCGATGGCATTGTATCGATGGAGTCTGAACACTTCGAGAACAATGTGCCACAGGGTTTTAACAGTTGGACATTGGTCACTTTACCTGCCGGCGCCAGCGGCTCAAAGGCAATGCAGGCGCTACCAAACGCCGGATTTATCTGGCGTGATGATTACATAACTTACAGCCCGCGGTTAGACTTTAGAGTCGGCTTCGTAAAAACCGGCACGCACTATGTATGGGTGCGAGCCAATGCCAACGGCAGCGGTAATGACAACTCCTGTCACGCAGGCCTGGATAATCAAGCCAACACGACCAGTAACCGGCTCAGCTTTAACGCGACCACTGACTGGGGCTGGTTTAATACAAGATACGACACCTCTCGTGCGACTTTCAATGTCCCAAGCACAGGCGTCCACACTGTGAATATATGGATGTGTGAAGATGGTGCGGTTATAGACAAGATAGTTTTGACAACTAATCCGGCCTACGTTCTCTCAGACGAAGGTCCCAAAGAAAGTCCGACAGAAAACTATCTTTCCGTAGATGATTTTGAATACTACGATGCAACAGCCAAACTGATACTTCAGACGTGGATACCAACCAGCGGCAGCGGCGCAGTAATAGGCCACCCTAATCCTCCTTATGTTGAGCAGACCATCGTTCACGCCGGCAAGCAATCAATGCCATATTACTACGACAACAATAGAGCAGGTCGGGCTTATTATTCAGAAGCCCAAGCAGATACTGCAAAACTGGAAATTGGCTCAGATTGGACTAAAGAGGGCGTCAAGGCATTGACGCTATACTTCTACGGCGACCCTGCTAATGACGCTAATGTTACTGAGCGAATGTATGTGGCTCTGGAAGATAGCGGCGGCCATATAGCGGTCGTGAAATACGATAGTGATGCCAACGACATAAAGAAAAAATCCTGGCAGGAGTGGAACATCGAGCTTAAAAAGTTGACCAACATAGACCTCAGCAACGTCACGAAGCTCTTTATCGGATTTGGTGATAGATACAACCATCCAAAGCCCTGCGGTTCAGGCAAAGTATTCTTTGACGACATCCGGCTGTATCCGCCCAGATGTGTGCCGAGTCGCGCAAAACCCGCTGGCGATTTCAATGATGACTGCATAGTTGACTACGCGGACCTTGTGGCAATGACAGATGATTGGCTGGAGGAGCACGGCTATGCTTTCAGAGATTTTGCTCTACTGGCAGATAGCTGGCTTGAGGAGGTGTTGTGGCCTCAGTAAGCTACGGCCAGCTTTGAAGAATGAAAATCACAAAATCTTTTGACGGTTTCTATATAATCGCTGTCTTATGCCTGTGGCTGTGACATTCGATATTCACTGCTACAGGCAGTGACGCAATATGGCACGGGGCAGTTTCCACCAGAACAGCCAGAGCAGTAGTGCCGCCGCCAAGACCCTGCGGTCCCAATCCTAATGCGTTGATTGCGGCAAGCATCTGCCCTTCAAGACCAGCGTAAAACTTGTCGGAGTTTCTTTGGTTTAAATTTCGCAAAAGCGCCTTCTTACTCAGCAGGCAGCTCATTTCAAAGTTGCCGCCAATGCCCACACCCACAATAAATGGTGGGCACGCATCAGCCCCGGCCTCTCTGACCACATCTACAACCCAATCAATTATCTCGCCTTTTTCCACAGTTGGCTTAAACATCCTGAACCGGCTTTTATTTTCACACCCCGCTCCCTTGAGCATAATAGTAACTTTCAACTTATCGCCCGGCACAAGTGTATGGTGAATTATAGCAGGCGTGTTTGAGCCGGTGTTCTTGCGGTCCTTCAACGGGTCGCCGACAACGCTTTTTCGCAGGTATCCTTTTTGGTAACCTGATGCAACACCGGCATTGACCGCACTTATCAACTGTGCCTGCAGGTCGATTGTCGATTGACGATTGACGATTGACGAGGAACGAGAAACAGCTCTGACAGCCACATCAGCCCCTTGTTCTACAAAGACTACCGCAAGACCAGTGTCCTGGCAGAGGGGAATTTTTTCCTGTGCTGCTATGCGAGCATTTTCGACGAGTA
>CAZKOQ010000267.1:0-4985 GCA_964554425.1 uncultured Pirellulales bacterium
GCCCAGAGCGATGCCAATAGTTACTATACGACTGAGTTGAATTCTTAAGTTTAGCCTTCCTCTTACTGCAATCCATCCGATTAAAATGGCCCAGGCAATAGCGAGAACCATACCTGAAATGTAAACGATGTGAACAATCAAGTCAAATTCGCTGGATATTCTTGAAAAGGCTATCTCACCACATGGAATGGCAATCAATAGACCAACTATACCTAATACTGCCAACCCTACCCTTGAGGGGTAATTCAATTTCTTTTCGAACACTGCCTGCACCCGTCTTTCAAATTGTTCCTTGTAAGTAGCGCTTGGTTTTTCTACGTCGAGCAATTTGTCGCTAAAGGTTTTGTTTGATTGATTCATAGCTTGAATCCTCCACTTCGAGAATGGTTTTTAGTGCACACTTGGCATAATGCAACCTTGATTTCACTGTGCCGACGGAGATGCCCAGCACCTCCGCAATTTCATCGATTGAAAGGTCTTGCAGAAAGAACAGAGTCAATACCTCCCGATGCGGCAGAGATATCCTGCCGAGCCCATAATAGACCTGCTCGGCATTGTCAAAATTGAGGATGGAATTGCCGTCCTCAATGTTCGAGATATCGGCGTTACCCTCGAATAAAACCTGTTCTGAATACTTTGTTCTTAAGTAACTTATAGCGGTATTGCGAGCGATAGTGTAAAGCCAGGCCGGCAATTTGCACGGCTGGCGCAGCTTCTTGATGCTTCGCAGCACCTTCAGCCATACCTGTTGTAAGATTTGCCAGGCGGCCTGTTCATCATCGACTAACCTGCGAACATAAAAGAAGAGCCGTTTCTCCCAGCTTCGGACCAGCTCTTCGAGGGCGTCCCTTTGTCCCTGCTGGCACTGCAGAACCAGAAGCTCGTAATATATTGCCTGTTTTTCTGTCAACTGTTTTCCCTTTGCTCTGTTCTGCTATTATAGTCGCATCGGCACGGCTGTGGGTTCAATTTTGGTTTCTTGCGGATGGAAAAAATCACAGGAAAACCGCAGTTATGTCTGGGAAGATAAGAAAAAAGTCCTTGCCGAAATGGGATTACCGGTGATGCAGTAAAGTAGAAACTAAATCCGGTTCTCCTGCCAAGATTCCGTTGGTCAAGGGCATTTTGCTGGGACGGCTCACTTTCCATTTAAGAACATTGGATTTTTGTGCCCGTTTAGCCGATTTATTACCTTATGCCTGCTGAAGTAAAATTGACGCAATCGCCTGTGGCTCTTGTCCGCCAGGCACTTCGCATCGCCAAGGATACCGTGCCGCTGTATGCACATCCTTTCACAAGCAGGGACTTTACGCAGCATCAGTTGTTTGCGATTTTGACGTTGCGCCAAGCTCTCAAGATGGATTACGAGGGCATTATAGGACTTCTCGAAGAGTCCCCCGAATTACGTGAGGTCTTGGGGCTAAGTAAAATCCCGGACTATCCTGCTCTTTTCTTTGCCGAGCAACGCCTCATACGTAAGGGCTTCCTAAAATCCTCCTGAACGCCCTGTCACAAAGGTGACGCTACACAGACAGTAGTGGAACTGTGGTTCTGTATCCTTAATTCTTTGTCCTGAATTCTGCCTTACGACTCCATAACGCACAAACTACGAGATACGAAATGCGGACATCGGGCATCGGGCATCGAGCTCCCTCTTGCCTTATAAACTTGTGCTCTTGTGCACTTACAGAGTTATGCTCCTGGTGTGCCTTTTAGCATCTCCTGCAGTCGCTCAAGTTCGCCCGGCTTCATATGATAGCTATGTCTCTCATCCGGAAATTGTCCGCTCTGCACTTCTTTACAGTATGCGCCAAACGCCTCAATTGTCCCCTCAGCCAGCTTGCTATAACTTTTCGCAAATTTTGGACTTGGCCCTTGTGTCAGCCCTAGGATGTCCGGCGCAATCAATATCTGCCCATCGCATCCCAGCCCCGAGCCGCACCCAATCACCGGCACCTCACTGCGTTTGGTTATTATCTCCGCCACCTCGGCTGCCGTGCCCTCAAGCAGCAGCGCACTTGCCCCGCTTTCAGTCATTTGCTGGGCAATGCTTATCAGCTCCGCGGCCATTTCTGCCGTTGTCGCCTCTGCCTTGAATTGCCCGATTTTGCCGATGCTCTGCGGCCTTATACCGATATGTGCCATAACTGCGATGCCGGCGTTGCTAACTGCTTTGATTACATCTATATCCGTTCCGCTGGCCTCAATTTTTACCATTTGTGCTCCTGCCTCAGCGACAAATCGCCCTGCGTTACGGATAGTCTCGGTTTTGCCAAGATGGTAAGATAGGAAAGGCATATCGGCCACAAGATATACGTTTGGTGCGCCACGCCGCACCGCAGCGGTAATGGCTACCATAAAATCCATTGTAGCCGGCAGTGTTGAATCAAACCCAAGCATAAGCTGTGCTGCTGAGTCACCCACCAATATCATTTGCACATCGGTCTGGCTGGCAAGCTTCGCTGTGGTGTAATCATAGCAGCTTACCGCCGTAATCTTACGTCCTTCGCGCTTGGCTGCTGCTAAGTCTGCAATCGTAATCTTGTTACCCATATTCGGTCCTTCAGGAAATTGTGCCAAAAAGATATAACAGGTATTTCGTTAAAAAATATGAGAACAAAGCCTTTTAATCAAGCGTAAACTATATTGGTTTTGGGTCAAATTCAGCGTTTCTCAAAAAAAAAGAAAAAATTTTCAAATTTCTTTAGGTAGGGGCTTGATTTTTCGGGGAAACACTATACTTTCAACTTGGCTTCTGTTTTTCAGCTAAAGATATTTCGGGCAATCGCTCGATAATATGGTTGTGGGGCCGATTCTTAGGTAGGCTTTGGGTGTTTTTAGCGGTCATTATTTGCTTTTCATCACCCTCCTCCGAAGCCAGATTCTATTCAGGAATCTGGCTTTTTTAGGCACACCATTGTTAAAATAGGAAATGGCAATCCCCTACACAGCGTCAGCTTGGATGAAATGGCCAGACTGCGCGTGTATTCAATGAACAATTGACTTTCCCTCAATTAGCAAGTGTCACTTTAATGTGGTCGGGAGCGTTCTATCGTGGATTGATTTAATGACCTTTGTGTGAGTGGAGTTAGCTTAGAAGGTGTTTGGCTATAGCTGTCTTTCGTTTGTCGGCCCACATCGACCGCGGTCGAAATATCCGCAGCGGTATTTTCTTGAATGCACTTACAAAAGAGGAAAATTTCGACCGTTTGCGAGCGGGAGCTCCTGGCGCCGGCCACCCCCGCGGCTGTGGTGCATGGGGATGTGGAGTTTGTATTTTTGGCGTGAGGGGCTTTGGCTCAATAATGACTGCGGGACTTGCTGACTGTGCGCTCGGCGCTTGCCGCACGCGCAGCTCCTTTGGTATTCGTACACCCTCGAATATCGCTGCTATTCCCTTTTTCAGCCCCGGCTTAAACTTCTTCATCACCCACCTCACTACACGATGCCGTCTGCCGGCAGATTATAGTATAAGAGCAATGTTTCAGGCGGGAGAAAGTCAAAATGAGGAAATACTACCTCCTCACCACCTTCCTCATTATTATAATATAATAAAAGTATCCGAAGATGTCAAATAAATTTCTGCCGAATTCATTATCGTCTATAAAATCCCGCTTCTTAAATAAAGAAAGCGTCAAATCCTGGCCAAAATTGCTGGTCGAAGCGATAAATTTCTTGTTTTAACAGCCCTTTGAACCCAAATGGGTAACACTGTCTCCGATACTCAAGGCGGGGTAACCCGGCGGACTTCAAAGGTATCTTTATCTACAAGCATCTTATCTAATAGTATCCCCTCCTTGATACATTCGACAATAAAGCTATCGTCCTTTTCCTCAACAATACTGATTATACGTCTTATGTTGGGGCCTCTTTCGCGGTCAAGGAATCCTTTCACAGCACTTCTCGCCGTGTCACATACTTTCCAGCCTACAAAATACACAAGTTTCATTTTTCAGCACCATCTGATATATTATGTTGTTTGTTTTGCTCTACTGGCATTCTAAAATCGGAAAGGATTAAAACTATGCTGTTCAACAAACAAGACAAGAGGTTAATTCTAATTGGGTATATTTTCGCAGCAGGTTTATTTGCTGGCTGTTCTTTGAAGCAAGTCCAGACCGCCGGTATCCAGAAGCCCGCAGGTTATGTTCGCACGACCGAGAAAGATTTGCAATGGTGGCGGGATGCACGATTCGGCCTGTTCATCCATTGGGGCCCGGTTAGCTTGAAAGGCACGGAAATCGGCTGGTCCCGCGGCAGAGAGATACCCATTGAAGTTTATGACAATCTTTACAAAGATTTTAATCCTGTGAAATTTAACGCTGCCGAGTGGGTAAGCATCGCCAAAGCAGCGGGCACGAAATACATCGTAATCACCTCCAAACACCACGATGGCTTCGCCATTTTCGACTCTAAATACACCGACTACGATATTACCTCAACGCCATTCAATCGAGATGTGCTCAAAGAATTGGCAAAAGAATGCAAAAAGCAAAATGTCAAATTTTGCTTTTACCATTCCATTATAGACTGGCACTATCCCGATTATCTGCCGCGTGGAGCAGGTGACACGCGTCCGGCGGAGGGCGCTGTGTTCGAGCGATATGTTACTTATATGAAAAACCAGCTCAGCGAGCTTCTGACCAACTACGGCCCAATCGGCATCCTGTGGTTCGACGGCGAATGGGACCCCACCTGGACTCCAGAACAAGGCGAGGCCCTTTATGCGTATGTCAAATCCCTCCAGCCGCACATCATTATCAATAACCGCGTCGGCAAAGGCAGAGCCGGTATGGAAGGCATAACGCAGGCCGGCCAATTCCCCGGCGACTACGATACACCCGAACAGCAAATCGGCAAATTCAATATCGACCGCCCCTGGGAGACCTGTATGACTATCTGTCAGCAGTGGGCCTGGAAACCAGATGACCGGCTAAAGCCACTCAAGGAATGTATCCACACCCTCGTCAGAGCCGCAGGCGGCG
>CAZKOQ010000268.1:0-4981 GCA_964554425.1 uncultured Pirellulales bacterium
CCTCTCGCAAAAGAACCAAAAAGAACCGCCTTACTGGCGTAAATACCAAAGGACTTAAGCAAAGCCAAATAACTTGTTACAGATGCTATAACTGTTTTTTCAACCACTTCAATATCTCCTTTGCTCTCGCGATTTCCTGACTGGCTAATGTCGAATCTAACGGCACCTGCTCAAAATCAGGATAGCGTCCTTCGAGTTGATAAATGCCGAACTCTCGCAGAAGGTCTTTCTGATTTGAGTCAAGCTTCAAACCTGTAATTTCAGCAAGACGGACGAGGTTATGTATCTTCGGCGGAACGTCGTTTATTTTCTTAGTTACGTGCGCCTTGAGCATTTTTTCTATAGCAAGATTTGCAAAGAAAAGACAGTGGCGCAAATGACCCTTTTCTAACAGTGACTGCGCCGCCGCAAAATCTTCTTCGCTACTTGTTCGCCAGTAATTGATTTGCTTCTTAACATCCATAAGGACTCTTAGCTTTCTCTACCCTCTCCAAAAACCGCCCTCACAGAGCAACAATCGCTATACGCCAATACTACTTTTTCATTTGTTGCCATTTTGTATCCTCACGAGACTGTTATTTTCAAAGCAGGGATTATAACTATTACCTGAGGACAAGACAATTAAAAGAATAATCTACTCCCAAAGAACGCAGGGGACACAGAAAATCAGCATAATTGTAAGGCAGGGTTTGTTGTCCGTTAATAAACCTTCTCCAGCGATTGCAAGATATGTCGTCGTCTGATGTAGTTATCACTTTTTTCGACGGCTTGACGCTCGACAATATCCACTTTATGGCCCAGAATCCCGGATAGTTCCGTTTCCATTCCAGCCATTTCCATCAATCCCGGCTCCTGCCCCGGCTCAAATTCCACCAGGACGTCAATGTCGCTGTCGGGTCTAAAATCATCTCGTAAGACAGACCCGAAAAACGACATGCTGCGAATATGATTTCGACAACAAAATGCTGCGATTTCTTCTTTGGGGACCTCAATTCGGTTCATATTTTTACCTGATAAGTATAACCGCTGCTTTAACAAAAACTTTCCCAACACCCACCGTATTTATTATACCAAAAACCGCCCTCACAAAGCAACAATTAAATCGTGCGATGCTAACTCCACTGACAAACATATTCCTCCGGCACCTCATCAAGGTTGGAGAATATATCTTTGTCTGGAAACGCGGCTTTAGCCAAGTATAAACAACCATCGTCTTTTGTAAGAAGAGCGTCTGCTCGGCTTAAAAGCAGTACGTATTTCATATCCTGAAGGTCGTGCTCAACGGTGCGCTCTGAAAATTGAGCTCCCACATGAGTCAAGAAAGTCTTTTCATAAAAAAGGATGAATATGAGCCGTAAATACTGCCAACTAATCCAATCACTTGATAAACAGTACGTATCGGGGTTTTGCGTAAGCCATCCCAACAACCGGCAAGCAGCCTTATGTATATCGTTGCCATCGACAAGTTCTGCCCATTTTTGTAACCGTTTATGCCGGGCATTTCTACTACTGTTCCACTTGCGAACTTCGCGGAGAAGTTGAGGGTCTTCCAAAGCCAGTTTATCTGTGAACTTGTGTGCTGACTTAAGGATATTTTCAGCCATATCATATTCTTCTTTTAACATTATCTCCGCGTGCTTCAAACTGTACGGTCTTGGATTTTTTTGAAATGTCTTTCTGACCGCAGAAACTTCTTCCAATTTCACAAGAAATCCATAGGGCGATAAATTATTAGCTTCCTTTTTAATTATATCTACGATACTTGGACAAGTGTAAGCACCAGCCAAAATTACTGACCTAAAGCGGTCCAGCAGCTTTTCCTTATCTGTGTCGGTTGTACCACACTCGTAGTAAAGAGCGTCAGGAAGAATTAAAAAATGTGTCCGTACGAATTTCTCCAGTTTCTCAATTGAACCTTTCTCAAAAACGCATTTGTCGATTACGACCTGTTTCAAAAAATGAGTCATTTTTCTGTAAGATATTTCGAGAGAATTTCTCGCATAAGTTCCTTGTTGGCGTCCTGGCCAGTGAAGAGTTTGAACTGGGCGGCGGCCTGGCTGATGAACATTGACAGGCCATCAATTGTCTTTGCGCCGGCTTGCTTGGCCTCTTTTAATAGCAAGGTCTGGGCGGGATTATAGACCGTATCGAACACAACCATATCCTTTTTTAGATATTCCTCAGGCACCGGCGTCTCGTGGCTTGTCTTGGGTCTTTGGTCTTCTGTTTTCTGTATTCTGTATTCTGTCTCCTGTTTTCCGTCTTCTGTCTTTTTCATTCCGACACTGGTGCAGTTTATAACCAATTTCGCATCAAGGTTCGCCAAATCATCAAGAGGTGCAAATTCGCAGCCGAACTCGGCTGCGAGTTTCTGCGCCCTTTCAATTGTGCGGTTGTAAATCTTAATTTTCGCCCCTGCATCACTCAGGCCAGCGACAATTGCTCTGGAGACGCCGCCTGCGCCGATAATTGCGACCGGCAGCTCCTTCAAGTCGTCCCTTGTAATCCGCATACCTGATGTGATTGCATCAAGGGCAGCGGCATAATCGGTGTTATAGGCCTTTAGTTTCCAATCTCTGGTAACAACTATCGTATTGACAGCGCCGATTTTCTTAGCTAATGGCTCGATAAAACCTTGATTTGCCTGCACGAATTCGAGAGCGTTTTCTTTATGCGGGATTGTTACGCTAAAGCCGGCAAAATTCAGCCACTTTCTCGAAAGGACATTCCGCATAAACAAGTCGAATTCGCCTCGTCCGCCCTGAACCAGCAGCGGCAGATACAATCTATTCATACCCCTATCGGCAAAGCAAGCGTTGTGAATGGCAGGGCTTAGTGAATGGGCGACCGGGTCGGCGATTACGCCATAAAGCTCGGTCGCGGCATCTATGGAATCATAGTGATATAGCTCCTTTAACTGCCGGATGCTCAACTGGCCTGGGGCGGTTGCGTTCTCTTCATTCACACTCGCGAAGGTAACGAAAGACTTTAGCTTCTTTGCGATAATTCTGCTGATGATGCCTGCTTCGCCCATACAAAAGATGATTCGTTCGCCGCCTGTTTGGTGCAGCAGGTCAAAGGCTTCGAAGCAATCGTTAATATGATTTGCCGTAAAAATAAGCTTGGGTATCGCAACCGAATATACGGTCAGGATAGTGCGATATAATTTGGCAGTGTTTGCGAACTTCGTTTCAAAATTGTGGGCTGAAAGAATGAGCCGGCCCTTCAAACTGCCCGACAGGGCAACCCTTATCCGCTCCTGCGGCTCAACGCTAAGGAAGTTATCGTATTCAAAATCGACAAATTCGGCGCCAGCTTTAAGGGCAGCAACAAGGATATCAAGCCGCAGCCGCAGCGGATAGGCAATTTTACCCCCCTGCCGGATGTCTCTACAGGTAACAATGATTGGCAATTTCCCGCCGCCAGCGCTTTTTGCAGCGGCAATTAGCTCTTTAGCTAAATCGACATTGAGCCCTTCGAGGTAATCTGTGCGAAGTTCGAGCATCTCGGCTCCGGCAGCAAGAGCCGTTTTGATTTGCTGCGATGCCTGCTCCAGATTCGGTGCTGCTATTGGAACCGCTAAGTATGTCATAGTAGTTCAAACATATAGCAGCAATTACCTTACAAAGCAAGAGCCAATTAACGGCAGCGAATCAGTTGATTGGCATCTATCTGGACGTGGGGAAGATGTGTTTTTAAGTCTTCAATGAAGCGAAGACCATCTTTCCAATAACCGGCGGTTGGCCGCAAGTCGGGATGAAAATTGATAAAATAGCGGTTCATACTGCCGATAAGAAGCTCTCTTAGGTATTTACTGACCATTGAGGCAAGTGACACCGGCAGATAGCTCATATCGGCGCCGACCACGAAATGCAAACGCATTTGTTTGCCGCCGTTTGTCAGCTCATAGCTGCTGACGGTCTGGCTCTCGCGGATAATCTTCAGCTCCATATCCGGAAACATAAGCAGAAGCGCCTTTCGATAGCGGACCCGCCCGCCCTGCCGGTCGATTATGATTTGCAAATAGTCTCCGGCGAAATTATCAAAAGCGTTCTTTATAAGGACCGATGTTGCTGTGAACAGCACGTTTGCCTTATTTTTCACGCTGGCGACCATTTTATTGTAGTAGGCAACCTCCAGACAGAAACTTTTCAGCTCCAGCAATTCGATGCCGTTTGAGGCCAGGTCTTCGGCTAATACCGATGAGGCAATTACCCTATCGGCAGAATCCATTGAAAGAGGGAAGCTATTTATATTCTTATACCAGGGATAATCGCTTAATTGCTCAAGGCAATTTGGACATAATAGCTCCACAAGCTCCGTTAATGTAACCGGCTCTTTATTGAGACACCGCAGGCAGGCCAAGACAGAACGTTCCAGGTGCTTTATCCCTACCGACTTATTATAAACTTTTTTGCTGTCGGCGATGAGCAGCCGACCTGCCAGGCGTTTGCGCTTGTCAGAGACACTTTTTTTCAGGACCTGCCAGAGGTCAGCCGTTAAAAGATGATGCGGTAGCGAAAAGGCGCTTGACGATACGACCAGCGGCCCCAAAATAGGTCCAAAACCAGCTTCATCGATTCCTACCAGAACAACCATTCCTGCAATCCCTTGCAAAGCTCATAAAATGAGTGCCGCTTTTGGCACTTGTCACTTATGCTCTTACGCCTTGTGCATCTATGCACTTGTGCTCCTGCCAACTATCCCCGGTGCGATTCGAACGCACAACCTTTGGCTCCGGAGGCCAAAACGGGGTTTTGTAAAGTATTTTATTGAAAACGTTTATGATTGTCAATTAAAGAGTTATGATGCTGACCGAAGCGCAACCGAAGCCCAATAGTAGCATAAACGTGTAGGTCTGTTGCAAATTCTGTTGCAAATCGATGACTCGGATTAATCCATAATTTGTTCGTTCACATCCCAATTTAGAGTTTCTTGTCGAAATCGAACAGATGGGCGGATTGAGCTACTCCCGGTTGTC
>CAZKOQ010000269.1:0-4962 GCA_964554425.1 uncultured Pirellulales bacterium
CGCCGAGGTCGTTGTCCATCGCCGGATTGATTAGCTGAATTGACTTGCCGGGTTCATCGCCAACTGTCGGCCAGGGAAAACCGAGCTTGTAGGTAACCTCATCGACTTCATCGTCATTAGTGTCGCAAAGGCGTATAGTATCTCCCTCGTTGTTAAGTTTTCCGATAAACTCGCCTGTCGGCGTAAAGCCAAATTTCGTCTGGAATTTTGCAGCATTCTGGGCAATAACCACAAAACCGTTCGGCGGTATGAAGGAGTTGTCAGGAAATGTAAAACTTATACCGTTGGAGAAATACCAGCCGGAAACATTGACCGGCTCATCTGTAACATTGTAGAGTTCAATAAATTCTGCCAGGTCTGTTTTTACATCCGGGTCGTAGTGAATCTCGTTAATAACCACCGGGCCTACTTTGTGCCGCAAGTCTCCAGCAATCGCTGTAAAGTCACGCAGGTCAACGCCGACCGGACTGACAATATCCGCACAATCCGGATTGCCGGAACAACCTGAGCCGTCAAGCCATTGTGCTGAAAGAAGCTTCAGGTCATCCAGAGTTACCTGACAGTCACCGTTAATGTCGGCTATGGGACAGACTTCAATTGGTTCGACCGCCGTTGTGAAGCTCCAAACCCAGCCGACAGCAATGTTGGATTGCTCGATAACTGAATCAACACGCCAGTAGTATATTGTGCCGCCTGCAAGCGGAGAGACAAAGTATTCAAGCGGGCTGCCTGCTGGGACAGAACACAGCAAGCTTACCGGCTGACCTAATAGTTTTGGGTCGTTGCTAAGGTAAACGTCGTATTGAGCAACTGGTCCGGGCGGATTGGGGCCCGGCGCCCACATAAGGTTTGTTCCTGTCGGTTCGATTTGCTTGGCGCCATTTAGAGGAGTGGGGTTGATGGCTCGCCAGGTGCCGCTGATAGCTGTTCCATCAATGGAGTCGAATTGGGCGGCACACAGGGTTCCAGCAACGTGCGATGTTACACATAAGCCGACAAATACATCGCTGGCCATTGAAAAAGTGTTGCTTGCGTGCTCCGTCCAGTTTTGCCCATCAGGTGAATGGAAACCTTTAATTGTGTTACCTGTCCGTGATAACTTAACCCAATATGGTGCAGTAAATGAATTAATAGCAGTTGAATAAGATTCGCCGTCGGTGGTGCTTCTATACTGAAAATTAGCCCCATTGCCCGGCGTTACTATCATCATTGCGTGAGCACTACCGGCGTTAAGGGTCTCACGGAGCATTACACCGGCTTTTGCCCAGCTATTTGTATTCTGGACGCTGATAACGCGAGCTACTATATCCCCGTCGCCGGACATTGGCAGATACATAAAATGGAAGGCATCGGAATAGCTCCAAATGTCTCCACCATCGCCGCGTATAGTATATACATCGCCGGCAACTTCAACATTGCCGGCAGCGCCTACTGCCCCGATATCCCTGTTTTCCCATCCCAGAGCAGCGTTGCCTAAACTTAAGCACGATAATAAAACTGCAAGGATGCTTCTTTGCATTCGTTTGACCTTTCGAGTTTTTTATAGATTCCTCGACATAGCTCGGAACAAGCTCCAATTTCCGACCATCCTTGTCTTGATATTTCCTGGGGTATATTACATCAAATATTATATCAGATTTGCGTGAAAAAAACAACCCATTTTCGCTCTACGTGGCGGGATTATCGCGGATTTTGGGTCTTTTTGGGGGGAAAGATTTCAGAGAGCAGCTTTAGGGCTTTCTTTTCTTCGCTGTCCAATTGGTCGAAGAGGCGGTGCTCTCGCATATCAAAAGAGCGGCGGGGTTTGCCATCAGTTGTGTGACGGTTATCGCCATTGTGGAGACACCAGCCGGCTGCGCCGCCGGCTACGGCGCCGCGGGCATCGGCGACGAAGTCACCGGCAGCAGGTTCCCAGCCCTCGGTGAAGCCCCTTCGGAACGGCTCCTGATAATGCAGCGGGACGGTGCGGCCAAGCTCTTTTATCCAGCCAAGATACTCTTTGGATTTTTCTACGGTTTGTCGCGGTGAACTGGGATCTCTGGGCCTGTGCGGGCTTATAAAATCGACGCGGACGATTTGGAGATAATTTTTTAGCTCCTCGCGGGAGATGTCACCAGCGTGTGAGGCAGTAATAAGACGGGCGGGGTCGATGCGCTTGGCGGCATCCCGCAATTGCTGGAGGTCGTCGAAGCTGACGAAGCGTTTGTCTGTTATATTTCGCTCATTGCCCAGGTCGAGATACCAGTTGCGATAGGATTTTAGAGCAGAGATGATTGTTTCGACTGCGTGGCGGTGGGTATCGAGGGTTTGCAGACGCGGCTCGCCCACCACACCGTTGCCCCGGCTGAGAGTGACATCGACGATGATGCCGCGGCGGTCACATTCGGCGGTGAGCCGTATGAGGTTTGATAGATACGGCTCTCTGGCGTCGCCTTTGCCATCGACGGCGGAGACATTGTTATCGAAGCCGGACCAGGTGGCCCAGACACGAATCCAGTTTATGTCCAGCTTTCCCATATCATCCAGGTCTTGCGTGATAAATTGCTTCGATGCGCCGAGTGCGCCGTAGTAGCTCAAGCCAAAAAGAAATGTTGGCTTGCCATTGATTGTAAAGCGGCCGCCTTCAATGCCGAGCGTGGTTGTTCGAGTTTGGCTTGCAGGGCTAATTGAGACGGCGACAAGTAAATAGAAAAGTGACAGAACAATGTTTGTGAGTTTTTTAGTTTGTAATTCGTTGTTCATAGTTTGTAGCACCTTTTTTATTGCTCGTAGTTTTTTGTTCGTAGTTACTCTTGATATTTGACTTTATCGGCTCGTTGCAAGGATAAATTGAATGACTATTTTGTTTTCATATTACTGTTCAGACGCAGGTGCGTTTGATGTTTCCTATCCTTAACAGGCCTCGTCCGGTATTTGTGAATTTGAACTTGCAGGTATTCTTTGTGTCCTGGCCGACATCGCCCAAATCACAGACCGTTTTCTGAAAAGAAATTCTCGGCAACAGATTATTCGCCTGCTGGATTTGCTTCAGAGTGGTTTCTTGGGAGTTCAGAACCTGAACTGCTTTTGCAGTGAGTTCGGCTGTTTGTTCTATGTTTTGGACTTGTGCCGCTTGCGGACGACAGCCAATCGCCGACAATAGAATAAAAATCAGTAAAGTAAATCTGAAGGGTAATCTATTTCGTTTCATATTCTTATCCACCAACGGTGGATCAATTATAGTCGTAGTAATATCGTCTTGTGTTGGCGGACGTAATTGAGTCCGTCTTTTTAACCCTTCTGCCGAGTGCGTCATAATAAAATTCAGCTACGTCCACGGTATCGTTGGATTTCTTTATCTTTGTCAGGCGATTTTCATAATCGTAATGGTATGTGTAGATAGCTATGTCTTTTGCAAAGTTCGTTACAAAACCGAAGGACAATAAAAATAGTCTTCTATCAGGTTGTGCATCGCAATCTGAGAAGTTGTTGCTCTGATTTCCAGTAGTAGTATATTGCATATACAGGTATTCCCATCGCAAATAATGTAAAAAGCACTCGCCACCACGGCCACTTTGCAAAACGACGTCCATCCACCGCGAGGGCTATGGTATTCAATGTCAGGAAGAAACCGGCGGGGAAAACAAATACGAAAAAAGCTTTCTCCAAGATCCAACACACATACGGTTCAAAAAGTCTATTCCATAATGAACAGACCCGGAGAATAATGATAGAAAGTAATGCGGCCTGACTCCATAATACTATACCCCATCGGATTATTCTTACAAAGTCCAACTTTAATCTGCTTCTACGCATACAAACTCTCCAAAAGGTTAGACAATTGTTATTATCAAAATCTTTTGCATTTTTCACGAACTACTTAGGAAATAAGGGTTCTCCAGATTCCATTTCACCACCTCCCATCCAATTCGGCCATGGAACCTCAGTTTCTGGCACATCTTCCCAGACCGGTGTCGTTGATTTGAATTTTCTTGTGCAAGATCCACTTTTAACCAATTGATTCAGACCTTCGTCTAACTTTCCCAATACAAGGTCATCGTAAGTACTCCAAAGTTTGGCACGTTGACGACATATCAGGTCTAGTCCAATCCCTAATCCAAACTGCCAACCGCCAAAGCAAGTTGCATTCTCCCCTCCACCTATTACACCTCCTCCTATACAGATGACGGTAACCGAAGCTCCTAATGCAGACCATGACCAACCGGCAATATCTTCGCCAGTCTCAGTTCCAGTCATCTCTCCAGATACATATACCCACTCTACACCCAAGCCAGGTCCAACTCCAACAACTTTTGTTTTCCCAAATGCAACCGCCTGTCTATAGACAGGTTGCTCGAAAGTAATTCCACCAAGGCATTCATAGTCGAAGTAACCAATTTTTTGCCTTTTCTTACACGTCCACTTCATTACTCCTGACTGTGCTGTGCAAACGTAAAAATGGACCGAAAGAATCTTTCCGGCAAACCACCACTTTCCTCCTGGACAATTTGATGCAAGACCATAAGAGTCACTGTGTAACAAGGGATCTGAATTCCCATACTCGTATAGACACAGCCCATCTCTATACTGTTTGATTGCGTTGAATCGATTTCGATCCTGATTTGGAATAATTCCCAGTGGATCGTGGGTTGAGAATCGGCCGGTGTAGGTGTCATAGTACCTGTGGCGGTAGTTCATAATCTTCAAAGAGCCGTTATCGAGTATATCTAATTCCCTGCCGGTGAACATAAACGGATTGCCATAAAGCGAGGCCGAACGCGGATTATACGAGGCATCCATAATGTAACACTTGCCGTAGACATCGTATTCGTAGCGCTCGACAACTACACCATCATTATCAGTCAAAGCTACAGGGCTGGACAAATGGTCATGCAGGTAGTATTTGTGAGTACTTGCTATGGCTGACCCCACAGACATCAGCACCTCATCAATGTAATTGCCGTAAATATACGACTTTTTATA
>CAZKOQ010000270.1:0-4955 GCA_964554425.1 uncultured Pirellulales bacterium
ACGTCCGGCCGGCAATACTTTCGTATTAAGCTGGCCGAGCGGAGCACCAATACCGCACTGGTAGGATTCAGCAAAAATGCGCAAACCACAAGGCTTTACATTAATAAAGCTTTTGCTGGAAAGGAAAGACCGATGGAAAAGAAAGGTTTCACACTAATCGAGCTGCTGGTCGTAATCGCAATTATCGCAATACTTATGGCAATTCTGTTCCCTGCCTTACGATTAGCTAAAGACCAGGCCAATGCCGTTATATGCGTCAACAATATGAGAGCTCTGACGCTGGCGTGGCTGTTGTATAAGGACGACTATGACGGAAAATTGATAGGCGGGTTTCCCAGCCGAACACCGGTAGCGACATCGGATGCCTGGATAAAACCGCCGACAGGTATGAACCCCGACCCCATCGAGCAGCAAAAACAGGGTATAAAAGAGGGGCGGCTTTTTCCTTACGCCAAGAAGATTGAACTGTATCGCTGTCCTGGTGACCGGCGGAAACAAAGGCCTGACCATCTTGCATACGGAAGCTATTCAATCGCCGGCGGATTGAACGGCTAGGAAAAGGAGTGGACCAGCGGCAGGGAGAACATAACGCTCTATACCGAAATACAAAATGCCGCCACCAAATTCGTCTTTGTTGAGGAATGTGACCCAAGACACTGGAATATGGGCTCCTGGGTCGTCGGTCACGGGGGAAATAACTGGATTGACCCATTAGCAATCTGGCATAACAAAAGAAGCTGCTTAGGGTGGGCCGACGGCCGCGCCGACAAGCACAGATGGGTAAATAAAAGCACTATGGACTATGCCCAGCGAGCTGCCGATGGGGACCAAGACGTGTTTAATAAGAGCCCGTATCCAGGTGAAAGTGGCGAAGACCTCAGGTTTATGCAGAGAGGTTACCAGTTAAAAGGCAAAACCGCTCTCGTGCCATAGCCGAGGTAAGTTCCTAAAAAGCATCAAGAATCAAAATACACAAACTTTATGTCTGCTTGCTCCAAAAGCACTCCGTCCACTATGACTAAAGCGGATATTCCGAATTTCAAACTGGCATGATACACTGACAATCAACGATTGAATATCAGAGACCAAAGACAATGCTGAACATTTTCGAACAACCGTGGACGCTGGTTGGAGCTTCGGTTGTCGTGCTGCTCGTGATGCTTACTATCCGCAGCGTCTTGCCTGAAAAACGCCGCTGGTGGCAGTTGCTGATACCGGCTGCTATCGCTATCGGGGGCTTCGGCCTGGATTTCCTTGTCCAAACCGACCTGGAGAAAATTAACTCACTTCTCGACACCGGCACAAAAGCAGTTGAAGAGGAAGATTGCGGGTCTATTGCAGCCATCATTGCCGACAATTACAGCGATTCGTTCCATGCTACAAAAAGCGATTTGATAGCACACTGTCAGAAGGAACTATCATCAACGGGGATTGAGAAAGGCAAAAAGCGGGCCTGCCTTGTAGAATTATCGCCGCCAACCGCAACTGCGACTCTATTTGTTACCATAAGATTTAGCAAAGACAGTTACGTGGCGCAAAATTACAAATCCACCATTTCGGTGAAGGCAAAATTGAATCTTGAAAAACAGCTTGATAAGAACTGGCTTATTACGCGCACTGAGATTCTGGAAATTGACAGAATAGAGTTCAACTGGCGAAAAGTCAGGTAACAGCCCCGTTCAAATCTTCTCTGAAAAAAGTGTTTTGTCCGCTCCTGGGCATACTCAAGAGAGAAACAGAAAAACTTTGACTTTCATAGCATAGGTATGTTAAAATAGGGAAAGATTAGGACGCAATATGAACTGTTTTTTGAGCATAAGAGCCAAAAAGAGCAAATTGCCGCCTGTAAACCAAAAAGGGGCATCGCAAAGGAGGCAAAACGTGCCTACGGCTGCGAAAACCTTACTGACCGCCATTGTCCTGACTGTTTGGTGTATTAGCCCTGCAACCGGCGAGTGTCCGCAAAGCGACATAACAGGAGATTGCAAAGTCAACTCGCTTGACCTGCAAACTCTTGCCGACCAATGGCTAAATGCACCTGAAATGTCGGCTGACATTAACGGTGATGACAAGGTTGATATGGCCGACCTTGCGCTTATTGCCTGGCAGTGGCAGCAGGCGGGAATCCCGCTATTTATCAATGAGTTTATGGCAGCAAACGACAGTTATAAAAAGGACCCTCAGAACGAATATGAGGACTGGATTGAAATTTACAATGCAGGTGATGAGTCAATTGATATGGCCGGTATGCACCTGAAGGATATGCAGGGCACGGTATGGCATTTTCCTACGGGGAATCCGGTGCTAACCACCATCCAATCACACGGGTATCTATTGATATGGGCGGATAATGACCTAAAGCAAACAGGGCTTCATGCGAACTTCAAGCTTGATGCCGACAACGGCGATGAAATATGGCTGTATGACAAGGACGGGCAGACTTTTATTGACAGTGTTGTCTTCGGCAAACAGACCGCCAATATGTCATACGGCCGCTATCCTGACGGCAACGATAATTGGCAGTTTATGGTATTCCCTTCAGCCGGCACACAAAATAGCGGCGGATACATGGGTGAGGTAGCTGCCCCGCAGGTCAGCCATAATCGGGGATTCTACGATACGCCGTTCTCAGTAACAATCACCTCCGAAACTCCCGATGCTAAGATTTACTATACGCTCAATTGCGAGATTCCAAACGACCCTGCATACCGCTGGCCGCCCGGGACATTGTATTCCGGCCCAGTTCCAATTACCAAAACGACCTGCTTACGCGTAGTCGCCCTCAAAACAGGGTGGAAGCCCTCTGCGCTCGAAACGCATACATATATCTTCCTCGATGATGTGATTTACCAGTCGGTCAGTCCGGCGGGTTTTCCCCCTGCGTGGGGCTCGTCAGGAGCCGATTACGAAATGGACCCCGACATTGTCAATACCTATACCACAATCAAAGAAGATTTGAAATCACTTCCAACGATGTCACTGGTTATGAAGATTGACCATTTATTTGGGTCAACGAACGGCATTTACTCAAATCCTCGGAATGAAGGAGTCGCATGGGAGCGGCCAGGGTCAATTGAGCTATTTTACCCGGTCGGTTCAGAAGGATTCCAGGTTAATTGCGGCGTCCGCATCTACGGCGGGGTCGGGCGATATGAAGAATTCAGGAAGAAATCGCTTCGTTTGCTGTTCAAAAGCCAATACGGAGAATCAAAATTACATTATCCCTTGTTCGGTGAAGACGCAGCCGATGGATTTGACACCATCATTTTGCGGTCAAACTTCAACGATGCTTACGTCTGGGGCGGGGAAGGATCACAATACATTCGTGATGAATATGTTCGCCGGTTACAGTTGGCTCTCGGCGACCCTTCAGCCAACGGGACATTCGTGCATCTTTACGTCAACGGCCTGTATTGGGGCCTATACAATCCTGTAGAACGGCCCGACACAGGATTTGCGTCCACATATTTTGGCGGGGAGAAGGATGACTGGGATGCTTTTAATTCGGGCTCACCAACCGGAGGCAGCTCCGGACAGACGTGGAATGAGATGCTAAATCTTGTCCGTCAAGGTTTAGCCAGCAACGAATCTTACCAGCGTCTTCAGGGTAACAATCCGGACGGCACCAGGAACCCGAACTACAAGGACTATCTTGACGTCGAAAACTATATCAACTACTTAATAGCCAGCTTTTTTACGGGCAATAACGACTGGCCGTATCACAACTGGTATGCCGCGATGAACCGAGTCGATACCAGCGGCTTCAAGTCCTTTTCTTGGGACGCAGAGTGGGTAATCGGAATGAACTCGGATGTGGGCATAGACAAAACGGGTGTGAGCGGCAGTATTTGTGAGCCATACACCCAGCTTCGCAGCAATAGTGAATTTCGCTTGCTGTTCGCCGACCTTGCGCATCAGGCACTTTTTAACGGCGGTCCTTTAGACCCCTCTATTCCGACCGGAGACCTGACCTATCCTGACCTGAACAGACCGGCTGCGCTATATGCAGAACTGGCCGACTTCGTGGAGAGCGCAATGATTGCAGAGTCCGCACGCTGGGGCGACACTGCAAGCGGCTACCCCTATACTATAGACCACTGGCGAAACCAGCGTGATTGGATTCTCTATTTTTATATGCCTCAGCGCTCGATTATTTTTCTCGAGCAGCTTCGCAATGCCGGTCTTTATCCTAACATCGATGCGCCTGTATTTTACATCAATAGCTCATATAAGCACGACGGGTATATCCTTCCCACGGACCAGCTCTCGATGACCGCGCCGTCAGGCACAATCTATTACACCCTCGACGGCAATGACCCACGTCTGCCAGGTGCAGTGCAACAAGGCACCTCTACTACCCTCGTAGCAGAGAACGCTCCTAAGCGAGTGCTTATTCCAACTGCTGAGATAAATGAGGGGTGGAAAGGCGGCAGCGCGTTTGACGACTCTGACTGGAATGACTTCACATTCGTACCGATTAAGAGCGGCGGCGTTGGATACGATGCAACAGAGACGCGATACGACCCTTACATCAGCTACGACGTCGAAGCCAAGATGAATACCAAGAACGATACCTGTTATATTCGCATTCCCTTTACTTTCAACGGTAACACAAGCGAGTTCAACGTAATGACATTGAGGGTCCGATATGACGACGGTTACATTGCATACCTGAATGGCGATGAGCTGGGCAGACGCAACTTTACGGGGTCACCCTCCTGGATATCAAGCGCAAATACAACACACGATGACTCTGTGGCAGTTGTTTTTGAAGACGTTGACGTTTCTTTTAGACTGGGTTCCCTACGGAAGGGTGATAATATCCTCGCTATTCACGGTCTGAACAGCGCCAGCAATCGCAACGACTTTCTTGTCTCCGTGGAATTAGTCGCAAGCAAGAGCGGCTCCGCCAGCGGTATCTCACCCAGTGCAATACAATATACATCTCCCTTCAC
>CAZKOQ010000271.1:0-4932 GCA_964554425.1 uncultured Pirellulales bacterium
TTATATTCGGCAGGCATACCGCTTCAATTTTCCTTGCCATTGCGATCACTCCTTTATGTTAGATTTGAAATTTGCAACTTAACTTTTGATTCCAAAGGTTGAGGTGTCTTCCAGCAATTTTCTCACAAAGTCTAAGAATTGCGCTGCATAAGCGCCATTTGTAACCTTGTGGTCAACAGAGAGCGTCATATTCATCAGCTTGCGGACCAAAATTTTTTCATCTTCCGGCACGCAGGTATCGGTTATCCGGCCGATGCCCAGTATGCTGCACTGCCCCGGCACAACTATTGGAATAAAAGAATCTATCCCAAATGCTCCTAAGTTACTTACAGTAATGCACCCGCCTTCGAGGTCGGTCGGAAAGAGTCTATTGCTGTGTGCCCTTTCTATCAGGGCCTGGCTATCGTGTGCAATCTGCATAATATCTTTTTTGTTCACGTCCTTGACAACCGGCGCAACCAGGCCATCTGGTACCGCAATCGCCAGGCCAACGTGGATTGCATCTGGCAGTTTGATAGCGTCACCGGCCAATTGGCCTGTCATAATCGGGAATTTTTCCAAGCCGGTTGCGACCGCCTTCATAATAAAATCGTTGTAAGAGATTTTCACATCGCTTGTTTCATTAAGTTTAGTCCGCAGTTTCACAAGCTCGGTGACATCGGCTCTAACCGTTAGGTAAAAGCAGGGTATTTCGCGTTTAGATTTGAGCATCCGTTCTGCTGTTATCTTTTGCAGCCGGTTTAATGGTATTGTATCGCCCAGCTTAATTTCTGTTGTTGCGGCTGCCGGAGCAACGGGCTTAACTGGTTTCGGAGCAGCGGCTGCCTTGACATCCTCTTCTGTGATTTTGCCGCCCGGACCAGTTCCAGTAATTTTTGTCAAATCGACGCCGAGTTCCTCGGCAAGTTTCTTTGCTCTCGGTGACGCCATTATTCTCCCCGCAGGTTTTACTGCTTGTGGTTCTGCTTTAGCCGATGCTTCCGCTGGTTGTGCTGCCACAGCGGCTGCCGGTGCAGAGGGTGCTCCGCCTTTGAGTGAGTTAATAAAGCTTTGTGGCACTTCCTCATCCTTCTCGCCAAGAACCAAAATCGGCGTCCCGACCGGAAGTGACTGGTTCACTTCAGCGAGAATGTGTTTTACAAAGCCGTCAGCCGGTGATTCCATCTCCAGAGTTGCCTTATCGGTTTCTATCTCAAAAATCACCTGGCCTTTCTTTACCTGGTCGCCAACCTTGACCAAGCAGCTTACAATCGTCCCCACATCCATTGTTTCGCCAAGCTGCGGTAATCTTACTTCTCTTGCCATTTACAATTCCCTCACTAACGACTGTTGCTTCGTCACACGATTGTCATGTTGAGCCGAAGGCGAAACATCTGGCCTTCGCAAAGGAGATTCTTCGCTTCGCTCAGAATGACATCCATCACTTAATTTATGACTAACCACTATCCACTTAACCACTAACGACTTTCTTAACTGCTTCAACAATTTTTTCCACGCTGGGGATGCTTGCCTTCTCAAGCGGCTCGCTCATTGGCGGCGGCACATCCGCCGCTGCAAGATTTACCGGTGCTGCATCAAGATAATCGAAGCCGCAGGAGCCGTCATCGAATCGGTATTCTATAAACCGGCAGGTTATCTCCCTGCCTGCGCCACAGGTAGGGAAGCCCTCGCTGACCGTTATGAGCCGGCCGGTCTTGCGAACGGATTCTGCGATTGTCGCCATATCTAATGGCTTTAGCGTTCGCACGTCAATCACCTCGACATCTATGTCGAATTTCTCGGCCAGTATCTTTGCCGCCTCCAGCGAGAACATTGCCATCCTGCAGTAGCTGACAATCGTTGCGTCCTTGCCCGCTCTTTTTATGTCCGCTACTCCGAGCGGAATAATATAGTCGCCTTCAGGCACCGGCCCAAGCTGGCCATAAGTTGATTTATGCTCGATAAAGACTACCGGATTATCGCTGCGTATGGCGGCCTTTAGCAATCCTTTTGCATCATAAGGCGTTGACGGCATTACTACATACAGTCCGGGCGGATGCATAAGCCAGGCCTCCAGTGATTCTGAATGGTGAGCCGCGATGCATCTGCCTACGCCGCCTTCAGTTCGCAGGACCATCGGAACTTTTGCCTTGCCGCCGAACATATAGCGGTTATAAGCGCCGACGTGAACGAGCTGGTCTAATGCTATCGTTATAAAATCGACATACATAATCTCGGCCACCGGCCGCATACCACGAAGCGCAGCGCCAACTGCAGCGCCGGCAATAGCTGCCTCCGAGATTGCCGTGTCGATGACCCTTTCGGTGCCGAATTCGGCTAATAGTCCTCGCGTTGCCTGGTATGCTCCGCCATAAAGCCCCACGTCCTCGCCCATTACGACCACGTTTTTATCCCTTCTTATCTCTTCCGCCTGAGCCATTGAGACCGCCTGCGCAATTGAGATAATGTCCATACCAAATTTTGATTTGATTTCTGTTCTGGCTTGCGCTGCGGCCTCTTTTTTCGTCTTGGCTCCGGCTGAGGCAACGATTTTTTCAAAGGCGATAGTTGCCTCCATCACCTTTGCAGACATTGTTTTCTCGGCATCGATAAGCTGGGCCGGATATGTCTCCTCCACATAGACATCTTTTGCAACGTCTGCCGGATTAGGCCAGGGGCTGTCCATCGCAAACTTCGTGGCCGCCTCGATTGTCGAAAATGCCTTATTTTTTATGGCGTCCAGCTCCTCCTGTGTGCACAGTTTCTCCTCCAGCAATTTTTGACTTAAAACAATAATCGGGTCGCGCTCTCGCCATGCCTTTTCTTCTGCCTTGGTTCGATACTCCCGCGGGTCGCTTCGGCTGTGCCCATACCAGCGATAGGTCTTTGCCTCAATCATTGTTACCTTGCAATCTTTCCTTGCTTTCTGGACCGCTGCTCGCACAGCAAGAAATACCGCGACGATATCCTGGCCATCTACAATCATAGCCGGCATATCGTAGGCGGCTGCCCTGACTGCGATGTCCACGATGTTACTGGCCTTGAGGGTGCCTTCGACCTCGCTGCCGCAAAACGGCACGCTCATTCCGTAAAGATTATTTTCGATAATCACAACCATTGGCACCCTGAAGGTTGCCGCCATATTCATAGATTCGTGGAAGCTGCCGCAGTTGGTTGAGCCGTCGCCGAAAAATGAAAGCACGACCTTGCCGGTCTTTTTGTATTTTTCCGCAAACGCCGCTCCCACAGCCGGCGCCTGATTGCCGCCGACAATGCCGGTTGAACCGAGATTGTTATTTTTTTCGACTTCAGCGATGTGCATTGAGCCGCCTCTACCCTTGCAGTAGCCGGTCTCCTTGCCCATCAGCTCAGCCATCATCTGGTTCCAGTGGTTCTGGCGGTCTTCTTCGCTGTCGCAGTATTTATTTCCTATTGCCCCGCAGTGCCCGTGGCCGCGATGCGTTGATGCAATGACATCGCCGCGCTGGATTGTAGCGATGGCCCCGACCGCAACGGCCTCTTCACCTGCGTAAAGGTGCGATGCGCCTTTTATGATATTCTGACCCAGTAGGTCATAAACCTTCTCCTCGAAGAAACGGATTTCGTAAATTGTCCGCAGCCAGTCCTTTGCATCATCCAGCGTGATAATCCCATCCTTAATAAGTTCTTTTACCTTCGGCACCGGCTTTTTACGCGTGTCCTCAATACAAAAATTCATACTACAAATCTCCATCAAACTTATTTCACATCCATCGGGACCTATGCCCCGAGCGACGGCTTAATATAGCACATTCTTTTGTAGAAAATCAACTGCAAATCTGGACGCCGTTTCTGTCGTCTTAAGCTAAAAGAGTTTTGATAGAATCTGCATCTTGGCATATAATTACAATGAATTAAACTTATTGCCGAAGAGCCGCGAAGCCGCGAGCTAAAGAATGGATTAATGGTGCGCAGTGCATACCCTGCGATGCTCCTTATGTTATGGATAATACCAATTGTAAATAATTAAGGCGCTATCGATTAATTAAAAGATAAACCTCGCCCTGGCCAGCCAACCAAGTTGCCGGTAGAGATGGAAGAGGCCTTCTGTCAACGTATCCAAATAGGTCTTCTTGAACGAGGCGGCGTTTCTGTTCTTAACGGCCCGGCCATCAAGCGACTTTTGGAACGTGAATTTGGTGTGGTTTATTCTCTCTGGGGAGTTTATGGCTTATTACATCGTCTGGGACACTCATGCCTTTGCCCTCGTCCACAACACGAAAAAGCCGCACCTTCGGCACAGCAAGAGTTTAAAAAAAGTCCCCCGAATCGGTGGATGAAGTCAAATCAAGACATCCGGACAAAAAAATAGAAGCATGGTTTCAGGATGAAGCACGCTTTGGCCAGCAAGGTACAATAACAAGGGTATGGGCATTGCGTGGTTCAAGACCTCGTGCTTTGCGACAGACAAAATATGAATGGCTGTATGTTATCGGTTCGGTTTGCCCGCATACCGGTCAAAGCATCGGCTTGATATCGCCGTATATCAATGCCCAGATTATGAATATTTATCTACAGCAGTTCAGCGATGAACTATCCTCAGATGTTCATGCGGTTTTGGTTTGGGATCAGGCCGGTTTCCATAAATCGAAGGAGCTAAAGATACCTGACAACATTACGATTATACCGTTGCCTGCATATTCCCCGGAGTTGAATCCTGTGGAGAATCTGTGGCACTATTTTCGTAGTCATTACTGGTCTAATCGGGCTTATGCTGATTATGATGATTTGTGTCGAGCTGCGATAGAAGCCTGGCAAAAAGCAGCACTTGATCCTGAAATTATCAAATCTGTTTGTCGAGCAGAATACAAGGAGCGCAAATGTTAATCACAATTTGTATAAGTGGCAACATACGCTCCTTAGAGCGGTATTACAACCTGACTGAGCGTATGACCCTGAAACGGTTAAATCGAC
>CAZKOQ010000272.1:0-4912 GCA_964554425.1 uncultured Pirellulales bacterium
TAAATATGAGAAAGAAAGCCACACAAAAGAAACCCGTAGGAAGGCCCTCTAAATTCCCTACTCTTGATAAAATACAATTTAAGAAACTTGTTTTATCCGGTTGGGATGAAGCGCAAATAGCTGATTTCTATGGGATTGCAGTAACCACACTTACAAGGTGGAAAAAGAAAAATGAAGAATTTTGTATATCCCTAAAGGATTGGAAAAGAGAAGCTGATTTAGAAGTAGAAAAGAGTCTTTATAAAAGAGCGATTGGCTTTGAATATGATGAGGTTACTTACGAAAAAAGCAATACGGGTGGATTAGCGGTTGGGATATCCAAAGGCCAAATAAAAAATATTAAGCATACCCCTACTTATAAAACCAAAGTAATTACTAAGTTGGTAGTCCCTGATGTAACGGCCGAGATATTCTGGCTTAAGAATAGGCAGCCAGATAAGTGGCGCGATAGAACCGAAGTAAGCCATCCAGAGGCTGAAAATCAAACCCAGGAGCAAATTGGTAAGCAGCTTGATAGAATTGAAGGAATCCTCGCCAAGAGGAAAACTAGCAAGGGATAATACAGAAAGACTAGCTATCCAAGAAGAACCATTGCGTCTTGTTGATAGCAAGTATCTTTCTATTAAAACTAAAGATGGCCGCCTCATAAAATTACAACTCAACTCTACTCAGCAAAAACTATTCGATAAAATCTTAGAACTGCGCAGGGCCAAAAAACCTATCCGTATCTGGCTTTTGAAATATAGACAAGGCGGAATTTCTACTGAGAGCGAAGCAATTATCTACGCTTTAACTAGTCAGCAGTCTAACCGCAACTCTCTTATCATGGCAGATGAGGAAGATAAATCAGGGTATCTTTTTCAGATGTCAAAGCTTTACCAAGAAGAATTAGAAAAAAGCGATCCGCATATCCCACCTACTTTAAAGAAATCAAACGCCAAAAATTTAGAGTTTGAACATCTCCATTCTCAGATACTTATTGATACTGCAAAGAATGTGGATGCAGCCCGGGCTTTTACATATCAATACGTTCATTTATCAGAAGTGGCCAGATTCCCGAATCTAAGAGCAGTCTTAGACGCTCTTAATCAATCAGTGCCTGATCATTGGGATACGATAATCTTAGGCGAGACTACCGCCAATGGCATGGAAGAATTTTATCAGGAATGGCAGCGTGCCATAAAAGGCCAGACTGACTGGATACCCTTATTTTTTCCTTGGTTTATGATGGGAGAATACCGCCTGCCCTTACAAGGTGGACAACTTTATTCTATTGAAGGGATACACTTCGGCGCAGATACCAGTATCGTAAGCTTTGAAAAAGAAGAGCAGGAACTAAAACAGAAATTCAACTTAGATGATACACAACTTAATTGGCGCCGCTGGTGTATAGTCAATAAATGCCAAGGAAGTATCACTACCTTTAAACAGGAGTATCCGGCCACGTGGGAAGAGGCCTTTATAACTTCCGGAGCTTTATACTTTGACCCCGAGGGTCTAGTAAAACAACTTAAGAAACGACCCATAGCCCTTGGCGAGATATTCTTTCAGAATCTTAAATGGGAATTCAGGGACCTGCCACACGGTAGAATTGAAATCTTTGAGAAGCCACAAGACGGCGAACAATACATTATAATTCAGGACGCTTCAGAGGGCGTAGATGCAGACGAGGCAGCCATACTAGTCTTAAATAAGCGTATGAATTCAACCGCAGCTATCGTAGCGGGACAGCATACACCCGAGGAAATAGCGCAAATGGGAATTAGCTTAGCTAATTTCTATAATCAGGGGCTATTGGTCCCCGAGAATAAAGGTTATGGTTATCAAGTAGGTCAGTTAGATTATCAGAATTATGGGAACGTCTATCGTAAAATGGTAGATAAAGACGGAATACCTACAGCCACTGATGAAATAGGTTTTAATACTAATTCAGTTACCCGGCCGCAGATGTTAGCGCAGTTAGCCGAAGAAATCAAGAATAATGCTACTGTGCTCAATTCAGAGAAACTTATTAACGAATGCTATACATTTGTTATCAAGCGAGATAATAAAGACGGCAACGTAGTCAAGATAGAGGCCCAGGATGGCGTTCAGGACGGCAAGAGGCTCTATCAGGACGGTTTAGTAATATGCCGAGCCATAGGAAGTTATGTAAGAAATCAATTTCCCTATAAAGTAACGGACACAAAAGATATTCACGCAAAGCAACGGGCAGCAGTAGAGGAAAGGCATAAGAAGAGAGGGTTTGGAGGATAAATGGCAGTTCAGACAGAAGAACTAAAAAAAGACGAAATAAAGTTTGAACAAGAGCCTAAGAGCGACGCAGATAAGAAAATGGAAGCCGAGGGCATTCCGATTTACATGGAGCGCCTTGAATTAAGTGATACGCAGAAAGAACGAGCAATCAAAGAAATTCTTGCGGAGTTAAAAGTAATCAAAGAGGAGCGCGAAAAAGAACACTTAGAACAGAAATGGAAGGCCTTGGATAATCAATACGACGGGACAGTAACTGAAGATGAGTTAAGCCAGTTTAATCTTAATCGGAATGTTACTAAGGTCAAGGTTGATGCGATTGTATTAGGCGTAAAGGAAGCCTTTTTTGAAAGTGATCCTCTCTTTGCTGTAACTCCCCGGCCAGAATTCGGGAAGACAATAGGGTTAGAGGTATGCGATAAGCAGCAGGACTTTCTTGATTATAAACTTGATTATCTTCCTTTTGAACCGGAGATAGATTTAATCGCGCATTCTTCCACAGTAAAAGGAACGGGGTGGTTGGAACTATTCCACGATATTCAAAGAGAACCACGCAAGCGCGAAGAGGAATATAAATTTAAGTTAGTGCCGGTGATTGATCCGATTACCAAGCAACCCATGATGGACCCTAAAACCAAACAACCTGCCGTGGAAAATCAGGGATTAAAAGATTTTCTAACTAACTGGCCAAATGCCTTGAAAAATTATCCCGCTTATGTAAAAAAACTTCTCAAAGGAGAAGATGTTTCCTTTGTGGCAAGTTATAAAGAGACTATCTATAACGATCCTAAACCTAAATATCACGATATCAAAGATGTCTATGTGCGCATTAAAACTGATGGCTATGAAGGATTGAAGACTACAAGGCTTATCGCAGTCAAAGAAAACTTTACTTATTGGGAACTAAAGAAGGAAGAAGCGAATAATAAATTTTACGATATAGATAAGTTAGCCTCTGATGATAAAAAGAAAGAAGGAGAGAAAGTAGAGAACTTTGAGACCCTTGATTTCGATATTTTGAAATGCACTTATTACTTTAAGTTGAAAGAGAATGACGAAGAAGAGACAAAGGTTATTCTTTGGATTCACGAAGATAAGAAAATAGTCATCGGCTCAATTCTCTATCCCTTATATGCGGTGCCCTGTTGTTATCTTCCGTTTTATATCAAGCGCAAGAAAAAAGGCATATATCAGCCAGGGATAGCCGAGGATTTAACCGACAGTAATTTAGCCGAGAATGTTATTCTGAATATGACCTTGGGTTCTGCTTATATCCAAAATACAGTAACTCCTATTACCAAGAGTGCATCTATTCACGCCCAATTCCTAGAGAAGCGTTTTGCTCATGGTGTCCCGATAGAAGGAGATATGAAAGAGATAGATTTCCTGCAAAAGTATATGAAGCCTGCGGATATCAGCGGACTGATAGGCCTGATGCAATATCTTATGTTAGGTGATGACCAAGTAACCCGGGTGTCAAGTTTAATGAGCGGACAGGAAAGCCCCTTTGACCCTAACGCACCGGCAAGAAAGACTCTGGAGTTATTAAGGCAGAGCGGAAGAGGGATATTGGATTATATCAAGATATTCGCGCGTTCATTTAACGAGATAGGTTATATCTTACTTGCCATATATTACCAGATGTCAAAGCAGGGAAGGGCTTATACTATACGACCCGAGCATGTAGTCGGAGAAAATCCCTTCGGAGTTCTGGAACGCCAAGAGATGATTGCCCGGACTAATATTCAGGCTAGGGCCTATGCCTTTGAGGAGGACAAGGTAAATGAGAAAACTTTGGATTTATCGCTTTATCAGGTTATTAGGCAGGAACCTTTAGTCGCCAAGAATCCAGAGGCGGTCTATGTCTTGCTTAAAAACCTTGTAGATCATTGGTCGCCCAAGTGGAAAAATATTTCAAATAAAGTTATCCCGACGTTAGCAGATTTTAAGAAGATGCAACTGCAAGCGGCCTTGCAGGGCGTAACGATGTATATTCAGGGGGTATTACAGAATAGTCAAATGACGGGGGTAGCGCCGGAATTTGATTTAAAGGCTCTTCTTCCTATCGTGGCAGATATCCAAGCACAACTCGTAACTCCGCCCGCGCCAGAGGTTGTAAAAGAACAACAGAAACAACAGAAGGAGGCAACAGGTGGGTAAAGTCGGAAAACGCAATCCTTATGAACCATTAACTCCTCAAGAGATAGCCAAAAAGGAAAAAGAAAAGAAAGATATCCAAGCCAAGATAAAATCAGTAGCTAAACTGGCTTCTGAATGTTTGGCTGACCCTAAATTTATAAAGTATGCCGAGGACTTTGAAGTATTACGCAGAGATGTATTCGAATTGGTAAAAACTCCTATTGACCCGGACCCGATAAAAGACGCACATTATTTAAGGAGTTGTATAAATTCCATTATCTTTTTAGATATGCTTTTAGAGAAACCAAAGGCAGATTTGAAAAAAGGAATATAGGGAATGTCTGAAATAGATATCAAATTGACTTCTACTCAAGATTTAATCAATGAACTAAAAGACCGTTTTGAAGTCTTTGTAATCGCGGGGTTGCAGACTAGCGTCTATGCTAAGAATGATATAGTATTTCGCCGGTCCTGGAAGGGTGAACATATCCGTTGTTTGGGGTTATGCAATAATTTACAG
>CAZKOQ010000273.1:0-4887 GCA_964554425.1 uncultured Pirellulales bacterium
GTTGAGCATGCCGACTGGATACCGGCGATTCTCACAGGCACCGAGCATCCGAGCAGGCTGAAACGCTGCCGATGTGCAGCCGGCCATAAGGCAATGTTCAATAACAACTGGGGCGGCTACCCGGCAAAGGATTTTCTGGTTAAGCTCGACTCTAAACTCGGTCGTCTGCGTGACAGTCTGCCTGATAAAACGGACACAATTGACACAAAGGCAGGGAACTTAACAGAACAGTGGGCTAAAAAGCTCGGTCTTCCTGCGGGTATTCCGGTCGCGATAGGGGCTTTTGATGCTCATTTAGGCGGTGTTGGTTCCGGTATTGCTCCGGGAAAACTCGTCAAAATAATCGGCACCAGCACCTGCGATATGCTGGTAGCAGAATATTCCGATGACTTTGTGGATATCCCCGGAATATGCGGCATAGTTGACGGCTCTATTCTGCCCGGATATTTCGGTCTTGAAGCAGGACAGTCAGCGGTGGGTGACATCTTTAACTGGTTTGTCAACTATATCCAGCCGGGCGGCAAATCAGCCGGCTCACACGAAGCGCTGACGAAAAAGGCAGCTAAGCTCAAGCCCGGCCAATCCGGTTTATTGGCCCTTGACTGGAATAACGGCAACAGGACAATACTCGTTGACCAACGGCTGACGGGTCTGCTTTTAGGCCAGACCTTGCACACAAAACCGGAAGAGATATATAGGGCGATGATTGAAGCAACCGCCTTTGGCGCCCTTACCATTATCAACAGGTTCGAAGAGTATGGCGTCAAGGTTTCGGAGGTAATAAACTGCGGCGGAATCGCCGAGAAAAATCCTCTGCTTATGCAGCTTTACGCTGATGTTACGGGCAGGGAAATGAAGGTATCACGCTCGCCACAAAGCTGCGCGCTCGGCGCCTGCATCGCCGGCGCAGTTGTAGCGGGCAAAAAGGCCGGCGGCTATGACAATTTCTCGGATGCTCAGGCAGCTATGTGCGGCATAAAAGATGTTACCTACAAGCCCATTGCCGAACACCACAGAATTTACCGGAAGATATTTATCCTCTACAAACAATTGCACGATGCCTTCGGCGTCCACGACTGGTCCGGCAAGCTGGCCACAAAAAAGCGAAGCGGGTGGCTGGCCAATGTTATGAAAGACCTTCTCAATATCAAAGACCAGGTCAATACCTGAGGGACACATAATGTATGAAGAGCTCAAAAAACTGGTCTATGAGGCAAACATTGAGCTGCAAAAACAAAAGCTGGTTATTTATAGCTGGGGCAATGTAAGCGGCATAGACCGCTCTGCGGGCGTGGTCGCCATCAAACCCAGCGGCGTCCCTTATGATGAACTGACACCAGACAAGATAGTAATGCTTGACTTCAATGGAACAGTCATCGAAGGGCAGGGCGAAGCCCTGCACTTGATCAAACCCGCCACCGGCGGGCTTAAGCCCTCTTCCGACATGCCGACCCATCTTGAGCTTTACAAAAATTTCAAGAATGTGGGAGGTATTTGCCACACCCACTCACCCAGTGCAACTATGTGGGCACAGAGCTGCAAGGAAATTCCCTGCTTCGGCACCACTCACGCAGATAATTTCTTCGGCCCAATACCTGTTACTGAAATAATGACAGCGGAAGAAATACAAAACGATTATGAGCTAAACACAGGCAAGGTCATTGTAAGACGGTTCGCCCACATCGACCCTACGCAAATGCCGGCGGTTCTGGTGGCTAACCACGGACCTTTCACGTGGGGTAAAACACCCATTGATGCTGTCGAATCAATGGTTGTGTTAGAGCAAGTGGCCGCGATGGCTTTAGGGACAATAACAATAAATCCCGCTCAGGGGCCTATTTCTAAAGCTCTTTTGAACAAGCATTATTTTCGCAAACATGGAAAAAACGCCTACTATGGCCAACAGACCAGACACAAGGAGTAATTCAAACAGACAGAAGGAGAAACAAAAAATGAAAAAGACTACATTTGCAGTAATTGTCGGAAGCCGCGGCTTCTTCCCCGACCAGTTGGCAAAAGAAGGACGAAGGAACATACTTGATGTGCTCAAGAAAAATGGATTCGGCTCTGTCGCCCTTTCAATGCAGCAGACAAAATATGGAACAGTCGAAACATTTGAGGATGCCAAACAGTGCGCAGAACTTTTCGCACAAAACGCAGGCAAGATAGACGGCATAATCGTAACGCTGCCTAACTTTGGGGATGAAAAGGCGGTCGCCGAGACAATCAAACGTTCCGGTCTTAGCGTGCCCATTCTTATTCACGCCGAGCCGGATACGCCGGTAAGGATGGATGTGGCGAACCGGCGGGACTCTTTTTGTGGAAAAATCAGCGTTTGCAATAACCTCAGACAGGCGGGCATCCCTTATACTCTAACAAAATCGCACACAGTCGAAATTACATCTACCGAGTTCAAAAAAGACTTGACCGACTTTGCTTCGGTCTGCCGAATTATAAAGGGCCTCAAGAATGCCCGATTTGGCGCTATCGGCGCCCGCACTGGCGCATTCAACACCGTCCGCTTCAGCGAAAAGGTCCTCGAGCTTTTTGGAATCTCGGTGGAAACTATAGACCTATCCGAAATTCTCGGAAGAGTGACCCGTCTTACTGAGAAAGACAAAACCGTCAAGGCGAAACTAAGCTCGATAAAAGAATACATCCCAATCCAATCTATTCCTGATGAAAAGCTTCTGAAAATGGCCAAGTTCGCCTGCGTGGTTGACCGTTGGGTCAAGGAAACGTGCCTTAACGGCACTGCAATTCAGTGCTGGACCAGCTTGCAGGAGTTCTTCGGAATAGTTCCGTGCGCGATTATGAGTATGATGAGCGAGGCACTTTTGCCCAGCGCCTGCGAGGTTGATATTACGGGTTTGCTGGGGATGTATATTCTCCAGTTGGCCAGCGGCACACCGAGCGCACTCGTTGATTGGAATAACAACTATGGCTCCGAGCCCGACAAATGCGTGGTATTCCATTGCAGCAATCTGCCCAAATCCTTCTTCAAAAGTTCAAAGATGGACTATCAGCAAATAATCGCTGGTGCGATGGGCAAAGAAAACACCTACGGGACCGTCATCGGGAGGATTGCCCCTGCCAAGGCAACATTCTGCAGAACCACCACAGACGATGCCAATGGGATTATTAGCGCTTATGTTGGCCAGGGTGAATTCACAGACGACAAACTCGACACCTTTGGCGGCTATGGCGTAATGAAAATTCCTAACCTCCAAGGGCTGATGCAATACGTATGCAAAATGGGCTTCGAACACCACGTCGCCGTCAATATCTGCGAAAAAGCCGATGCTATCACAGAAGCCCTGAGCAACTACCTGGGCTGGGATGTCTATCGACACCAATAGAGTCGGTTTTTTCACAAAGTAGTGCGGCTGGGCTTTTCAAACGGGAAATCCCTACCGAAATTGACGGCATCTGAAAATAAAACATAAGGAGCCGGTCTATGAAAAAGTCCCTTCTTTTATTTGCAGCTCTTTTGCTAAGCAGCTTGCAAACGCTGGCAGGCGAATTCCGAGCCGGTGCGGCGGCGGTCAATATCAATCCGCCCTTAGGAACGCCAATGGCCGGTTACTACCACAAGCGCGGCAGCCAGGGTGTCATTGACAACCTTTACGCCAAGGCCGCCGTGCTCGATGATGGACACACCAGAGTTGCATTTGTTGTGTGCGACATTATCAGCTTGCCTCGCGCAACTATATTAGAGGCGCGTCGGCTGATTGAAGAGCAGACCGGTATTGCATCCGGCAATATAATGATTTCGACTACCCACACTCATACTGGTCCTGTCATTGCACGTGAGTCGGCAATGGGTGAACTCGATGGCGGCAACAGCGACCCGGCAACGAACTATACTGCCGAACTGCCGAAACGCATTGCGCAGGCCGTTGCCGACGCGAACGACAAACTAACGCCGGTGCACGTTTCTTACGCTCGTGAGTATGAACAGCGTCTTGCATTCAACCGGCGATTCTGGATGAAGGACAGCAGCGTGGGCTGGAATCCAGGCAAGTTGAATCCGAATACTATTCGTCCTATCGGCCCGACTGACCCTGAAGTGGGTGTCGTCTATTTCGAGACACCCAACCAAAAGCCGCTGCTTACATACGTCAATTTTGCGATGCACCCGGATACTACCGGCGGCGAACTTATCTCAGCCGACTATCCGGGGGCGCTATCGCGGCGGCTGGCTGACTACAAAGGGCCGGATATGCTCACCATTTTCGCCAACGGCGCCTGCGGCAATCTTAATCACATTAATGTCAATTGGGCCGAACCCCAGAAAGGCGTCAGCGAGGCAAACCGTCTCGGCACAATTCTTGCGGCGGCAGTGTTCAAGGCCTATATGGACCTCAAACCCACTGCCGATACCACCCTTCGCGTTCGCAGCCAGGTGCTTGAGCTTCCTCTTGCCAAGATTACCGATAATGATATTAGCGAGGCGAACGAGATTGCAAAGCGAAAAGACCAGCCAAAATTTATGGAGCAGGTCAAGGCCTACAAAGTGCTCGACATCGCCGGCCGTCAGGGTAAGCCGCTGGAGGTGGAGGTGCAGGTCATCACGATGGGCAAAGAATTGGCGTGGGTCTCGCTGCCGGGCGAAATATTTACAGAGATAGGCCTCAGCATCAAAACCGCCTCACCCTTCAAACAGACCCACATAGCAGAGCTCGCCAACGGCTCTATCGGCTACATCCCGAACCGCTCCGCTTATGCAGAAGGCAATTACGAGGTCGTCAGCGCCCGCTGCGCCGAAGGTTCGGGCGAAATGCTGGTTGAAACCGCCATAAAACTACTGGGAGAATTAAAACAATAATCACGGTAATGGGTCAGTTATGGGTGGAAAGGAGTAGATTAGGAAGAATTGAGGGTAAA
>CAZKOQ010000274.1:0-4882 GCA_964554425.1 uncultured Pirellulales bacterium
GTCGGCTGCGGGTCTTCTGCCTGCTCCAACGCCGCCGGAGTTTCCTCTGCCACACCCAACGTGTCCAGTATCACGTTGACTGCCGGCACCGGACGGAATCTTCCAACCTGAGCTGGATCAAAAAACTTGTTCCCGCAACCGCACGTGAACGCCAGAAAAACTAAGACACAAACGCAGCAGAAAAACCAGCGTACCTGCCGTATACCTGTTATTACCTTTTCAATCTGTATCTTTTTCATAGCATTAAACTTCCAAAAAACATCGAGCTTTTGTTTCGCCCATAACTAATGCGAACACCAAAACACACTCTCACTCGATGAACTTTATCGGTTTAATGCTGTATCGGCTTAACTTTTTTTGGACTGTTATATGCACCTGGATTTGCCTGAAATTCAGCAAGCCCACTGACCAATCAGATAACAGCCAATTTTCCAGACCCAACCACCATCTAAACTGCGGCCGTTAAAGCTTACGCTGATTTGTTCACTTATAACTACTTGCATCCAAAGCACTTATGTAATTACGCAAATTTCCTCACATCTTCATTAGGCCGCTGGGCCGTTACAAAAATTCTTTGAACAACTTATGTATATGGCCCCCAAATCCATGTTGTTCACTGATGCTGCTTACTACGCCCCATAATCGGCCACACACCAGTATAGCCAATAAAGGTCTCGTGGCAGAATGAATCCCGCAACACCTCCGACAAGGCACTTCACCATCAACCTTACAAACCTCTCATAACTCGGAAATGCAACTTGCGGACACACCCCCTAACACCTTCCCCGCCTCGTGCCAGCCGGCAGCTAATCACCCGGCTTAGTCTGCTTATATGGGGCTGTTAGTTAAAGCTCACCTGTGCCAGGCGCTGCGGCACAGCACCGCGAACATCCGTCTTAAATATCTCTATCCTGGCAGGAAGCAACATGGCCTTTTTCTGAAGCCGCATATAATCATAACCTCGTGCCAAAAGGAATTTTCCCTTTCCAGCATCGCTAAACCTGACAACATCAATCAGAGAATTATCTCTATTTTGATAGAAAACCACGGCAGTCCAATACGGCTGACGCAGTTCCATATCCAGCCGCTTGTTGTTTTGGCTGCCTGTCTGCCCACCAAGCGTCTGCTTAATCGCGTAATACCACAACCCTTGAACTTTAATCGGCTCAGGCGCTCTTGTAAGCCGGTTAGATGCATTAAGACACCGAATTGGCGCAGTGATGATAGTTAGCACCGCTTCAGAAAGGTCACTTTGGCTTATCCGTCCAAAGGAAGACGCGGCAACATCCGTCCCGGCCAAAATGCGGAACTGGCCCTGCGACAATTCCCAGGTAAACTCACCATCCGGCTCGATACCAGAGATACGAACAGAATTGGACCACGGATAAATTTCCCATCGCCATTGTGTAAGGTAAGTGCTTCCATCCGGTTGATATAAGGCCAGCACACCATCAAGGTCAAGTTTTGTTGTTTTAGTCCACTGCTGCATCCTCCCCGTAGCAACAATCGCCTGCGAAAGATAATCAGGCGGCAGCGGCATAGTCTCAAAGTCAGGGCCGGCAGCCAGTGTATCAACGGTATCCCGACCAGCTTGCTGGCAACCGGTTACGAGGAAAGCAATCACAAACAACACAGCTATTGTCTTTGTGAACGGCATCATCTCTGATTCTCCTGTCCCCCTACTATCTATTACCATATATAGCACTATGAGGGAGAGTTACAGCTAAGCTTGGACAATTGCTCCATCAGGGCATATTTGCTGGCTGCATCCCTCTTGGCAAGCTCCATCAATTGAGCCGCCACCTCGGGATTGGACTGCTTTAAGGTTCGATAGCGGTTTTCGCCATAAGCATATTCTTCAAAAGCAAAAGTAGGCGGCTTGGAATCAAGCTGGAGAGGGTTCTTGCCCTGGTCTTTTAGACGCGGGTCGAACCTGTACAAAGGCCAGTGCCCACACTCCACGGCCTTTTTCTGCTCCTGATAACCCACAGTCAAATCGAAGCCGTGTGCAATGCAGTGAGCATAAGCGATTATTAGCGCAGGCCCCGGACACGCCTCTGCCTCGACAAACGCCCGCACCGTTTGAGCAGCATTGGCGCCCATAGCTACCTTCGCAACATAGATACTACCGTAGGTCATAGCCAGAAGACCGAGGTCTTTTTTGGCTGAGGGTTTGCCTGCTGCCGCAAATTTGGCAACCGCAGCTCTGGGCGTGGATTTAGACATCTGCCCGCCCGTATTGGAGTAAACCTCGGTGTCCAGAACAAGCACCTTGACATTAGCCCCGCTGGCAAGGACATGGTCTAAGCCACCATAGCCAATATCATAAGCCCACCCATCGCCGCCAACGGCCCAAACAGACTTGCGCACCAGACAGTCGGCCAGGTCAAGCAGCCGCCTGCAGTCCGGACAATCACTTTTCTTACACTGCTCTTTAAGATGGTCTATGCGAGCTCTTTGCTGCTCAATGGATGCCTGAGCCGGGTCATCGGCTAATGCCACCGTCCGGATTTCCTCAGCTAATTTCGTATCGACGCACCCGCTGGCCACCACCTTTTCCAATAGCTGCAGCGCCCGCTCCTTGAACTTATCAATCGTCAGACGCATCCCCATTGCAAACTCAGCAGTATCCTCAAACAAGCTATTGCTCCAGGTCGGCCCCCTGCCGTCTGCCCTTATGGCATAAGGTGTGGTCGGCAAGTTGCCCCCGTAAATCGACGAGCATCCGGTAGCATTTCCGATAAAGGCCCTATCGCCAAATAGCTGGGTGAGCAACTTCACATAAGGCGTTTCACCACAGCCCGCACAAGCACCAGAATACTCAAACAAGGGCTGAATCAGTTGGCTGCCCTTGACGGTATTTGGCTTAAAAAGTTTCGGGTCGGTATTCGGAATCGAGAGAAAATATTTGTAATTCTCTCGCTCCTGCAGACGAAGCGGCTCCTGCAGAACCATATTTATGGCCTTTTTACCCGTCGGCTGTTTATTCGCATCCTTTTCCTGTGCGGGGCAGTTCTCTACGCAGGCACCGCACCCTGTGCAATCCTCCGGAGCCACCTGGACAGTGAACTTCATACCCGCAAAATCTTTCCCTTTTGCATCGGCGCTCTTGAAAGTGGGCGGTGCATTCTCAAGGAACCTGGCATCATAGGCCTTGGTTCTTATTGTAGCGTGCGGGCAGACAAGCGAACAGGTGCCGCACTGAATACAGATATTGGGCTCCCATTGAGGGATATTTACAGCAATATTCCGCTTCTCATACTGCGTTGAGGCGCTGGGGAATTTGCCGTCATCCGGCAGTTTGCTGACCGGCACACTATCGCCCCGAAGCGCCATAAGCTCGGCGGTAACATTCTTGACAAATTCAGGTGCGTCATCTGACACAACCGGCGGCATTTTTATCTTGCTTGTAACTTTGTCTGGGTAGTTAACCTCATAGATTCTGTCCAACGCCTTATCGACTGCCGCATAGTTCATTGCGACAATCTTTTCGCCTTTTTTGCCGTAGCTTTTATTGATGGCATCCTTTATTGCCTTGACGGCGACCTCAAGCGAAATGATGTTGCTAATCTTAAAGAAGGCCGTCTGCATAATCACGTTTATACGAGCGCCGAGGCCAAGTTCCTGAGCGAGAGAGATTGCATCGATAACATAGAACTTTAACTTTTTGTCGATAATCTGTTTTTGCACTTCCTGCGGCAAGGTGTCCCAGACCTCGTCTTTATTGTGGAAACTGGTCAGCAAGAATGTGGCGCCCTCACGAGCGGCAGAGAGCATATCATATTTTTCGAGAAAGCTCGGGTTATGGCAGGCGATAAAATCGGCTTTGGTTATGAGGTAGGGTCTTTGAATGATACGTTTGCCAAACCGCAGGTGTGAAATCGTTACGGTGCCAGCTTTTTTGGAGTCATAGACAAAGTAGCCTTGTGCGTAATTATCGGTAAGTCGGCCGATAATTCCAATGGAGTTGTGATTGGCTCCGACGGTTCCATCTGAGCCGAGGCCATAGAACATTGCGCGGAAAAGGCCTTCCCCGGAAATCTCAAAGGATTCATCAACTTCCAGACTGGTATTCGTTACATCATCAATGATTCCCACGGTAAAACCATTTTTGGGTTTGGCGGCATTAAGATTATCTAAGACCGCCTTTACCATTGCGGGCGTAAACTCTTTCGACCCGAGTCCGTAACGTCCACCGAGAATAAGCGGATAGTTTTTGAAGACCACCTCCCCTGCTGCCATCGCCTCGCCAACGGCGGTTCGGACATCAAGATACAACGGCTCACCTAAAGAGCCCGGCTCTTTGGTTCTGTCCAACACGGCGATTCTTTTTGTGGTCTTCGGCAAAGCGGCGATAAAATCCTTCCTGCTAAACGGTCTATAAAGCCGCACTTTTACGACGCCGACCTTCCGGCCCTCTGCTGCCAGATACTCCACTGTTTCGTGAACCGTGTCGGCTCCCGAACCCATAATGACGATAACATCCTGGGCATCAGGCGCTCCAACATAGTCGAACAGGTGGTATTGCCGCCCGACTATCGAGGCGAATTTGTCCATTGCCTCCTGCACGATTTGCGGTGCAGCCAGATAATACTTGTTCACCGCTTCTCTACACTGAAAATAGACATCGGGATTTTGAGCCGTGCCGCTAATCTGTGGTCTATCGGGCGTCAGTGCCCTGGCCCTATGCCGGGCAACAAGCCCGTCATCAATCATCGCCTGCATATCGTCAAAGGTAATCTCTTCAACCTTCTGAATTTCGTGGCTGGTCCTGAAGCCATCAAAGAAATGTATGAAAGGCACCAATGATGCCAGTGTCGCTCGCTGTGATATGAGCGCAAAATCCATAACCTCCTGAACATTCGAGGAGCAAAGCATAGCA
>CAZKOQ010000275.1:0-4872 GCA_964554425.1 uncultured Pirellulales bacterium
TTCAGTGAAAGCCGATGTTTTACAACCGTAGCGGATGGAGTTGAGTTTCGATAAGGTATGAGCTTGTTATTATTTTGGGCATAGCTCTTTTGCCATTTTTACATTGTGATTGCGAAACATCAGGCATAGTAAGGAAGCTGTTATTAACAGAGCGGCGACACCAACTGCGCCTACGATGATGCCCTCGAAGTTGCATTGTGCCCACTTCCAATGGTCGGACAAATTACGGGCAAAAGTCCCCCAGCTTATTACGGCGATACTTACCGCGACCGAGGCGAGGCCCTGCCACAAACGAAGACGAAACCGCAAGAAAGACAAAATAAATAGGCCCAAAATCCCTCCGCCAAAGATACCTGAGATTTGCCACCAGACATCCAGTGCGCTTTGTGCTCGAATCATCAAGAGGGCAAAGCCGGTTCCGAGCAGACCCCACGCAGCGGTTGCCAGGCGCAAGAATAGCACACTGGCGCGGTCGCTGACTTGCGGATTAAAATATCGCTTATAGAAATCCAATAGCGAAACGGTTGCCGAGCAATTTAAGGCCGAGTCAACTGTGCTCATCGCCGCCGCTATTATTGCGGCGATGACCAAGCCCTTCAGGCCTGCCGGCAACTGCGTGGCAATAAAATATGGGAAGACCTGGTCGGCTTTGGTAATTGTGGGGTCAAGGGGGTGTCCCTTCAGCGAGTAAAAGGCAAAGAGGGCTGTGCCGATATAAAGAAAAATTGCGGTCAGCGGAATATAAATCAGCATTGCAATCCATATTGAACGCTTCGCATCCCGTTCGGTAGGAACAGAGGAGTATTTCTGGATGTAGTTCTGGTCTGCCATAAGATTCCGCAGATTTTCAGTGAAGCCATAGATAATCATTACCCACACTGTCCTTACCGGACTTGAAGACAGGGACAACTTAAGGCTGCCGAGACTAAATTTGTTAGCGTCAATGGCTGATTGCACCAGGTAAGCAGGCCCGGAAAAAATGTGAATAGAAAGGTAAATAGCACAAAATAGGATGCCGACAATCATAATTGCCGACTGGACGACATCCGTCCATATCACGGCTTCCATCCCGCCAAGCAGTGTATAAACAATAGTAACAAGGCCGATAGCAAGTATCACAAGGCCGATGTCCCAGGAGACAAATGCACTCAGTAATAAGCCTACTAAGTAGAGAATCACGGCAACACGACCAAGCATATAGAACAAAAACGATAGCCCTGCATATATTCGGGCCCAGACGCCGAGTTTTTGTTCGAGAAGCTGGTAAACAGAGATAAGCTGTATTTTTCGATAATAGGGCACGGCGTATTTGCAGACAAGCCAGGCAATAGGGAAGATGCAAAGAGAAAAAATGAGAGGGTGCCAATTTGTGTCGAAGGCCTTGCCGGGCGTGGCGATGTATGAAATGCTGCTTGTGTAGGTGCTCATCACGGCCAATCCGGCGGCCCAGGCAGGGATTGAGCGGCCGGCGACCATAAATTGCTCGGCGGTTCGGGACTTGCGAGTGTAATATATGCCCATCGCAACCATTGCGAGGCAATAGAGAGCCAGAATACTGATATCAATTCCGCTGAGATTTCCGCTCATAATTTTTCACATTCCAATACAAACCTGCCTCACTGCCGGCGGGCAAGACTCAAAACAGAATGGCGTCAGACGATTGCTTTAGTTGCTCCTGTGGTGAATCCGCCATCGACCAAAATTATCTGGCCTGTAATATATTCTGAAGCATCAGAGGCCAGAAAAACAACCGTGCCGTCGAGGTCGTGTGGCTGACCTGGACGGCCTAGAGGAATCCTGCTGGTGATATAATCCACCCATTCTTTGTTTTCATAGAGGACGGCATTCAGAGATGTCTTGAACCACCCTGGCGCCAGGACGTTCACGGTGATACCGAACTTGCCCCATTCTGCGGCTAAGCTTCTTGTCATCGACAAAACGCCGCCGCGACCGGCTGTATAAGGCGCAATTCCCTCCATACCAAAGACGCAGGTGCAGGAGCCGATGTTTATTATTCGGCCATATTTTCGCTTCATCATTTCTTTGGCTACCGCCTGGGCACAGAAGAAGCTGCCTTTGAGATTGGTGTCTAAGACGGTGTCCCAATCTTGCCAGGAGATTTCTGTGCTCGGCTTTCGGATATTCAGGCCGGCGCTATTGACCAAAATGTCAATCTTTCCATACTCTTTTATTGTCAGGCGGACCATATTCTCAATGTCACTTTGGGAGAGCACATCCAACTGAACGGGCAATGCTTTTCTACCCAAAGACTCTATTTCTGTTTTGAATTCGCTCAAGCTGGATAATTTCCGACTTGTGATGACCAGGTCTGCGCCTGCTTTGGCGAGTGCTCGAGCAAAATATTGTCCCAGACCCCGGCTGGTGCCGGTAACAATCGCCACTTTGCCCGACAGGTCGAACAAATCTTTCATTTTCAATTCTCCGGAGTTTACGGTTCCAAGATTATCTTTAACAAATTCTCCTCGGCCTTAAGTAATCGGTCAAAGGCGCGCTGGCCATCGGATAGCGGCAGCACGTCACTTACCAACGGCTCCACTATAATTTTGCCGGAGGCCACTAAGTTTATGCAATCGCGAAATTCGCCCGAGCTGGCATAGGAACCAATGAATGTAAGCTCTCTGGCGATAAACTGCTGCAAATTGAACTCGGCTGTTTTTTCTAAATTGCCGACAGCAACAAGATGTCCCCCCGTCCGTGTTACTGAGATAGCATCCTGAAAAGTGTTTGCATAGCCGACTGCGTCAAAGGTAACATCTACGCCTTTATCTTCCGTCTGCCCCAAAATCGCCTCTTTTATGTTAAACTTGCGGGGATTGACGGTTTCGTCCGCTCCTAATCTTGTTGCAATGTCGAGGCGAAACTCGTTAATGTCACAAACTATTACTTTTGCAGCGCCTTTTAGCTTGCAGGCCTGCAGAATAAAAAGGCCGATTGGCCCGGCTCCAATGACAACTGCAATGTTCCCTGCGGATATAGACGCTCGATTGGCGGCGTGCATACCTATCGAGACCGGCTCTAAAAGGGCGGCGTGAACAAATGACATATCATCCGGAATCTTCGAGACAATCCACCAGGGAACAGCGACATATTCGGCAAATGCCCCGTGCCTTTTGAAGCCCGGCGTAGAAACGCCCAGGACCTGGCGATTTTCGCAGCGATTGAAATGTCCTTGCCGACACGGACGGCACCTGTTGCAATATACGGTTGAATCAAAGCAAACCCTGTCGCCTTTTTGGAAATCCCTGACGTTTCTTCCGACAGCTTCGACGATGCCGGCTGCCTCGTGGCCCATAATCAAAGGGGGAATTCTCCTGCCGGTCTTGCCTGTAAAGCCCTGGACATCAGAGCCGCAAATTCCACAGGTCTTTACACGAATCAGCACATCATCATCACCCACAGTTGGGTCGGGGAAATCCACATATTCAAGACAATATGGCTTAGGGTAAAGTAGGGCTTTCAATTGTAGTCTCCATCGGACGACATTTGAAACATCGGCTCTTGGAAAAAAGGCACCTGCGAACAGAAGACCGACACATCGCACAAGCAGGCGCAGGTGATATTATTATTTAGCTATTTCTTTGCGGAGCCACTCTACGCTTTGCTCGATTTTGCCGGGCGCCGCCTCAGATTCTATTGATAAGACTCCATCCCACTTGGTTTCTTTGAGCAGCTCGATACAGCCGGAGATGTTGTCGGCGTTGACTCCTTCGCCTATGGCAACCACAGACGTGGCAATGCCCGTCATTCCGCCGCGGATGGCCTCGGCAAGCTCCTTGCTGACATCCTTAATGTGGCAATGTGAGACCTTGTGTCGGAATCGCCGCAGAAACTTCACCGGATCCTGGCCTGCGATAAACGTGTTGCCTGTATCAAGGTTCATCCTTAAATAAGGTGAGTCAAAAAAGTTCAGAATTTGCTCCATCGTGTCGGGGTTGGTCGTATATGGGCCGTGCGGTTCGACATTAATGATAATCTCGTATCGCTCGGCCCACTCCAGCACCACGCGGTAATACTGTTTCATCAGGGCCATCGCTTCCTTATCAGTATAGCCCTGCGGTTTACGTCCACCGTCCGTGGTATCGACGCACGGGCATCCGAGGGCCTTTGCAAACTGGATGGCCCGCAGCGTATATGGGATGCCCCTGAACTGGCCCTCCGGACAGGACATCGGGTAAGCCGCATCAAGCTGTGAGACCTTTAGCCCCATCGAGTCGAGGTAACTTTTTAGCTTCAGCGGGTCGGAGTGAAGCGGAATGTGGGGATTGTATCCCAGTGCCTGAACAAAATAGTCACCGTCAATTGTGCCGAACTCGACGTATTCGAGTTTGTGGTCGCGTGCGAACCGGCAGGGGACTTCATAAGAAACATCCTGGTGCCGCCAGTTATCTACGTGCATTCCTAACTTTAGCATAGCATTACTCCTTTTACGCTCCTGATAAAGGAATTATTTTACTTAAATATCCACTTGAGGAAATTTATCCTCGCTAACAGGGTAACCCAACGCGCAACAGCAGTCAACAATCATAGGGTAAGAAACGCCTCCATATATAGAAAAAATCTTAAATATGCCTGTTGTATTGCCGACAGGCAAAGTTGTCTTAGGGCAGTATAATCATTAGATTTTTTCAAAAAATTTCGCCAACCCCAATTTTTGGCTAAAAAATGCAGTAAAATTTCTCAAAATCCCGTAGTTTCCACGGTAAACAGACTCCAGCAAAAAATCATGCAATTCTGACGTTGTAGGACTGCTTTTGCTGTTGAGTCGTCGTATGAAAACGAAAGCGATTCTTGATGAGAGCTGTATGTTTCCAGGATACGAAAACACGTGGGATTATGGGTGATTTCTGCAAT
>CAZKOQ010000276.1:0-4868 GCA_964554425.1 uncultured Pirellulales bacterium
GAAATGCTAACCAGAATTTGATTATCCTGCGGCACAGGTTCCGGCAAATCCGCCGCCCGCAGAGGTTTTTTTTTGATTGGCAGGTAACTATCTAATATCATTGCCTTCATTTTGAAACTTCCTGCGTCAGTTGGTTCGCAAAAACCGTGTAACTATCCTGTCCGTAGAGGCAAAAGACAACCTTTTCTAAGCTGCTTTGTCCCTTGAGGTAGGTAATGGTTGTTTTGAGCATTATTTCAGCACACCTCTGGATTGGAAAGCCGAAGATGCCGGCGCTGATTGCAGGGAAAGAAATGCTTTTTAGCTTTTTATTGTCTGCCAATTTAAGAGAGTTTAACGTTGCATTTTTTAGCTTTTCGTTCTCACCCCCTTCGCCCATCTGCGGCCCGACTGCGTGAATCACGTATTTTGCCTTCAGATTGCCCCCGGTCGTTATCACTGCTCCGCCCACAAATGTCCCCCCGATTTTATTACATTCTTCCTGGATTTTAGGCCCGCCTTTTCTTCTGATTGCGCCTGCCACGCCGCCGCCCATAATCAGTTGCGCATTCGCAGCATTGACTATCGCATCGGTGTCCATCTCCGTAATGTCGCCTTCAACCAGCTCCAGGACTCTGCTTGCTATCTTTACCTTCATCGTATTGGCCTCATTTTGAATTGCGACTTTTGGTTAGGCGTTCAAGGACAAGTGCCCCTGAGCCATTCCTCAGCAAGATGTGCGAGGTCGAGTATATCGACTATGTTGTCGGCGGGTATGTTGATGTCGCAATCAGGATTCCATTCCATATCACCGGGCTTGCTCATCCACGCCTGCGCAAATGTGGCAAGGTCTGCAAGGTTTACCACACTGTCCATATTAAAATCTGCGGCGCAAAAGTTTTGTGTCACCTGCAAGCCGTCCAGGCCGACGTCGCCTGTGTTGCCGACAGGTCTGAAAGGTGCTATCAATTCGCTGTTTCGCATTATCACGCGACCACGGTCGCTCAAAAGGTCACCGTGCCCGATAGTTCCTAACTGCCCATCTGCGAAGTCAACTTCTATCGAAAACCACACCTCTCTGTGCGGCCAGACATATACCGCATCTAATCCGAAAGGAATCGGTCTCGGCTCAATCGGGTGGAAATTCGACAGTAAATCACCAATCCTTTTGAATATGAACCCATCTTCGCTAAGAAGGTCCCCGTCACCAATGCTTTCCCCCAGACGCTTGGAAAAAAAACCTTCCTCTGTGGAAAATAGCGCCGGCCCATCCGGGCCCCCGAGCATAAGTGCATCGAGTCCATAATCCATATCAGGCGCCTCGGGCAGAAAAGCTTTAACAAGCTCACCGTGTCGCCTGAAAATATAGCCGGCGTTACTCAAAATATCTCCATCGTAGAGCATCCCCACTTTTTCACTGAAAATATCATCCTCCACCGAAAATAATACTTCGTAACTCGGCCAATCCTTCCCCGGAGGCGGCGGAAGCAGCCCAGGCTGCCCCATTACGGCATCAAGGCCAATCTCCGGCGCCGGCGGCGTGATGCACAGCCGAGCAGTCAGCTCCCTGTTTGTATAAATAACTCTTCCGCTCGAACTCAGCAGGTCGCCGTCACTGATGTTTCTTATACCGCTCGAGGATGAGGTGAAGCTTGTTTCTGTCGAGAATAATACTCGCGGCCAGGGCACAGCCACTATGTGGAAACTAAAGGTCTGCAGCGGGTCCGTAGGCGGAAGCTGCTGAAGGTCAATCTCAATCCAGGGAAACGGCGCCTGTGCCGCGACAGAATTACTGTCAAACTCCAAATTTTCTCGCTTATTAATCCGCCCTTGTAGTGTCATTTGTTGCACAATCGCCACCTCTCCGCCTATCCGGTATGTCCCCTCCAGCCGGCCTTCGTATTCAAACCACGAAGCAGCGCTCTTAAACGTCAAGCCCTTCACCAGATAATCCGCAAACAGAGGATTCTCCTCTAACTTCTCCAGCCAGAAGCTGCCGCGGATTGGAATAGGCAGAGGTGGCCGACCGCATATAGTGCAGTCGTCAACGAGGATGCTGCCTTCGATAAGCCGATAGCGGACCGTTTTTATACCTTCACCTGTCGCTACGGAGCAGAAAACAAAACTGAGAATACCCATCGTCAGAAGGTATCGCACCATTGGCTTATATGTGTGCTGTGCTTTCATTGGCTCGCTCCAGTGCATCTGAAACTCGAACCCGCCTGAAACCGGTGGCGGGTCAAATTCAAACGTTATTATATGCTTATTGACAACGATTGTCAAGCAATTGCGGCTACACCTTTGGAAGGTGTATCGCCCGGCCTTTATCTGAATTTGGCCAATGGGGATTCAAAAAAGCGGATTCTTCCGGAAATCTGGGTGTAACTTGGGCGCCGCACTTGCATTCTGCCGCCTAAGGAGCGAGAAATTCGGTCTTGTTTTAGGGTATCAAAAAGTGTATAATGCCCTTGCTAAGTTTTATTTTGAAAATCAGGAGGATATGGTGAAGGACCGAAATATTATCGGTTCGATTCTATAGGGGGTTCCAGGAGCTACTTCTGTGCGCAGTTCGCGCCTTAATGATAATTAAATCATTGAAAGGGTGAAAAGATGAAAACGACAAAAATCTTAACAATCTTGGTTCTGTCTTTGGCTGTTCTGGTTTGGCCAGCCGAAGTCAGCAAGGCAGCGCCAATGGGGACTGGCTTTACCTATCAGGGACGTCTGATAGATGCCAATAGCGCGGCGGATGGCCTGTATGACTTTCAGTTTAAGCTCTACGATGCCAACGTCGCGGGTGCGCAGAAGGGAAGCACGATTGATGTAAATGAGATGGATGTTATCGATGGGTATTTCACAGTATTATTAGATTTTGGCAGCAATGTCTTCAACGGTAATACTGTCTGGCTGGAGATTGGTGTCCGGCCAGGTAGCTTGAAGGACCCGAACACCTATACCACGCTCAGTCCGAGGCAGGAAATAACGCCGACACCTTATGCTCTACAAACCCGCGGTCTCTTTGTGGACAACGCCGGTAATGTCGGCATTGGCACGACCAGTCCCGTTGCCACTCTTGATGTTACAAATCCTGGTGGACATACTGCAATCTCAGGAAAAAGCTCCTGGATTGGTGTCTATGGTAGTCACAATTCCACCACTGGGACGTACCCAGGTGTTTGGGGAGAAACGGACTCGCTATCAAGTCAGGCCTCGGGTGTGCGCGGCAAAGTTATCAGCACCAGCCCGGGTTCTCTCTCGGCTGGCGTCTGGGGGATGAATGCCGGCACTGGCAGCAATGGCATCGGCGTGCGAGGCACCCACGACGGCAGCGGCACGGGGGTCTATGGCAGTTCCCCAACGGGCAAGGGTGTCTACGGTGAGGCCAGTAATAGCGGCAATTACACCAACTACGGCGGTTACTTTTTAGCTGCGGGCACCGGTGGCTATGGTGTCTATGGCTACGCCAGCAATAGCAGTGATTCCACCAACTACGGCGGCTACTTTCGGGCCGAAGGCAGCAAGGGCTATGGCGTCTATGGCTTGGCCAATAATAACGGCGAATACTACTACAACTACGGCGGCTACTTTAAGGCCTATGGCGTTTATGGCCGGGGCGTCGAAGGCAAGGCAACAGGCACCCATAGCGCGGGCGTAGTCGGCGATGGAAAAGAATTTGACTTTTATGCCGAAGGACCGGGGACAGATTACGGGTCTTCTTCCTCCATTCGCTGGAAGAGAAACATCCGGCCAATAGATGAAGCGCTCGATAAGGTTATGATGCTTCGCGGTGTATATTTCAACTGGGATGCCGAGCACGGCGGAGGCCACGATGTCGGAATGATAGCCGAAGAGGTAGGACAGGTCCTGCCGGAGATAGTTGAATATGAAGAAAACGGGATAGACACCACAGGTATGGACTACAGCAAGCTGACGCCGCTTCTAACTGAAGCAATCAAAGAATTGAAAGCTGAGAATGATGCGTTGAAGAAAAGAATAGAGGTGCTTGAAGCAAAAATGCAGCAGGTATCTATTCTGTTGCTTGAAAAATAAACAAGTAACTTTTTGAAAGGATAGAAAAATGAAAACTGAAAAAATCTTAATAATTTTGGTTACGGCTTTGGCTGTTTTTATGTGGCCAGCCCCGCTTAGTATGGCGGAGCCGATGGGCACGGCTTGGACTTATCAAGGTCGGCTGATAGATGCCAATAGTCCCGCAGACGCCCTCTATGACCTTCAGTTCAAGCTCTATGATGCCAACGCCGGGGGGACACAGAAGGGAAGCACGATTGATGTAAATGAGCTGGATGTAATCAATAGTCTGTTTACAGTTCTATTAGATTTTGGAAGCGGTGTTTTCGATGGCAATACTGTCTGGATGGAGATCGGCGTTCGGGCAGGGGCGTTGAAAGACCCCAACGCTTATACAATCCTCAGCCCGAGGCAGGAAATAACGCCCACTCCTTATGCCCTCCAGACCCGCGGCCTTTTCGTTGATAGCGCCCTCAACGTTGGCATCGGCACGACCAATCCCGTTGCCACTCTTGACGTCACCAACTCCGGTGGACATAACGCAATTTCAGGAAAAAGCCCCTGGATTGGCGTCTATGGTATTCACAATACTACCGCCGGAACATTCCCTGGTGTTTGGGGAGATACGGACTCGCTATCAAGCCAGGCCTCGGGCGTGCGAGGCAGAGTTACCAGCACCACTCCAGGTTTGCTCTCGGCTGGCGTATGGGGTATGAATGCCAGCACTGGCAGCAATGGCATTGGTGTGCGCGGCACCCACGATGGCAGCGGTCCAGGGGTCTATGGTAGCTCCCCAACAGGCACTGGCGTTTACGGCATAGCCACCGGCACATCAGGGGTCAACTATGGTGTACGGGGTG
>CAZKOQ010000277.1:0-4857 GCA_964554425.1 uncultured Pirellulales bacterium
CTCAGGATGTCGGCAAGCGTCTGGCATTGTGGGCACTGGCCAAAACATACGGCAAGAATCTCGTTTATTCCGGTCCTCTTTATAAATCTATGAGAGTTGATGGCAGCAGGATAATCCTATCTTTTGACCAGATTGGCGGTGGACTGGCTGCCAAAGACGGCGGGCAGTTAAAAGGTTTTGCCATTGCCGGCAGCGACCGCAAGTTTGTCTGGGCTGATGCAAAAATTGAAGGCGATACTGTTGTGGTCGGCAGCGAGAAAGTTCAGGCGCCGGTTGCAGTTCGGTATGCCTGGGCAGACAATCCGGTGTGCAATCTCTATAACAAGGAAGGTCTGCCGGCCTCTCCTTTTCGCACTGATGATTGGCCCGGGCTGACAGCGGGCAGAAAATAAACCTGTCTATTATTTGGGACTTGTGCATCGTATTTCGCATTTTGTGGCTGGGAATTCACCACAGATAATTTGTTCTCTCAGTAAACAGATAACTATGAATTTATGACGGTATGAAGGGTCAAAATCATTTTCTTAACCGCAATTGTTATAGACCCTAAAGCGCTCGTTTATGTTTCAAGCATGAACTGGTGTATTTTTATATATAATGTCACTACATCTAACCGAGATATAAGATAGAGAAAAGTTATGCCGAATGATAGCAGCACCATTCAGTTCTCGTCGCTCTTCGGACCTACCGAGGTTATCTGTCAGACCGAGCTTACTGACCGCAACGAAATACTGATAGCACTGTTGCGAATTTTGGCCTACAAGTGGGGAATCGGGAATGTCCAGGAGGCATACAGAGCGGTTTTGGAACGTGAGAATGAGATGCCGACGATTGTTGGTCCCGGTATTGCTATGCCGCACGCCCGTCTGCAAACGATAGACGGAATTGTTGTCGGCATCGCCACTTCTAAAAAAGGTATTAGTTACAGCAAGAACGTCAACAATCCGATAAAGCTTATCATTCTGACGATGGCTCCAAAGGCGTCGCCGGGGGCATATCTGCAGGCGATAAGCTCTGTGGCAAAAATCTGCCAGGACCCGAACACGGCTAACGTTGTGGCAGAGCTGCCGACGGCTGAGAAGGTCTGGAAGTTCTTCGACCGGGGCGGCATCATGCTGCCCAGTTATGTGCGTGCCTGTGACATTATGGAGCCGGTGAAAGTTAAGCTGCAGGAACAAGACACGCTCGAGCAGGCCATTACCTTATTTGTTCGGCACGGGCTGCGGGACCTGCCGGTTGTGGACAAGGATGACAACCTTGTCGGCGTTGTGACAACCTACGAGCTGCTTCGAGTTTGCCTGCCGGATTATATCCTGTGGATGGAAGACCTCACGCCTATATTGAATTTCGAGCCGTTTGCAGAAATCCTGCGGAAAGAAAGCAAGACCTGGCTGGCCGAAATTATGACCAGCGAATACGCAACCATTGACGCCGATGCGCCGGCAATTCAGGTGGCCAAGGAAATTACTCGCCAGAAGGTTGACCGCGCCTATGTAGTCCGAGGTGAAAAACTTGTCGGCGTAGTATCGTTAGGGACGTTTTTGGACAGAGTTCTTCGGGGATAATTTATGGCTGTCCTGAACCGGGAAAAAACAGCAACTCAGTTAATCAGCCGGTTGTTACTGCTACTGGCCGTTACTATTACTGTCGGGCTGCTGGCTCACCTCATCAAATTGGACAGGCAACAGATGCTTGCGTCGTCCGTTTTCATTATGATTGTTATGGCAACCCTCTTATTCTGGAAATTTCGGCTGGCCATCGCTTTTGTAGGGATTAGCGTCCTGATGGGCACCAAAACACTGGATTTGCCATCGCTTATTAGAGAGTGCCAGCTTGACGTAATCCTGTTTCTGGTTGGGATGATGGTTACCGTAGGTGTGCTCAAGGAGTTGGGTCTGTTCACCTGGATTATCCAGAGTGTTATCAAAACCCGTCGTATGACCGGCCCGATGTTTGTCGTGATTGTCGCCGTTCTGGGCGCATTAATGGCTTGCATCGTTGACGAGGTGACATCTATCGTATTCGTTGCCACGCTGATTTTCCAGGTCTGTGATGCTGTAAAAGTGCGTCCCACTCCTTTCATTATTATTGCGGTGATAGCTACTAACATCGGCTCAACAGGCACAATGCTCGGCAATCCCGTTGGGATTCTCGTTGGCCAAAATGCGATTCCGCCTCTTAGTTTTCCGGACTTTTTGAAATGGTCATTTCCTATTATGTTAGTGACACTATCTGCTTCGATAGGCATGCTTTTGTGGTGGTTCCGCCGGGACATTCGGCTTCTCTCCGAACGGCTCAATGCCAGGCGGGAAATGGGACTCGGGCTGGGACCCCTCGTGCAGGTGCCGTATAAGCGGGGACTGGGCATTTTGGTCGGAATGATAGGGTTTATCGCCTTGCATCACCATCTCGAAATGCGCCTGGGGCTGGCGCCGAATACCGTTCTCATCGTTGCACCACTTATGATTGCTGGGCTGCTTATGATTTGGCGGCACGAGCGGGCACGCCATTATATCGAAGCCGATGTAGAGTGGTGGACTCTTCTTTTCTTTATGATGCTGTTTGCAGCGGCAGGCGCCCTTGAACATACACGGGTAACCGAGGAAATCGCCGGCCATTTTCAAACTGCCTTTGGCAACAGAGTCTCGGTCTTGACGCCGGCAATCATCGCCATTTCTGCATTCGGCTCGGCCTTTGTGGATAATGTCGTCTTTGTGGCGGCATTTATGCCGATTGTCAACAAACTCGGACACACCCCTCTGCTCTGGGCATTGTTGCAGGGGGCCTGTCTGGGCGGCAACGCCACAATGATTGGCTCCACGGCCAACATTGTAGCGCTGGGGATGCTGGAGAAGCGATACCGTACCCATGTGCGGTTCTTTGAGTGGCTTAAGGCAGGAGTGCTCGTTTCGGTTTTTTCCTGCCTGATTGCGTGGGGCGGCATAGTTCTCCTTACGCCTTATATGCCTACTCGAGAGCAGCGGAGTATTGAGACATCGGCCCAATCTGCGGCCTCCATAGAACATTTCAAAGTTAGTGTGCAGAATTACACAGTTGAGAAGCCATTTGATAGATAGGGTGCCTTCATATTTCGGGATGCAGTTATGCCCCAGAGTAAGTGAATTTTCCCATCTCACCGATTAGAGCTATATTTCTTGACAAATTGACAGAAAGAGAAGAAAATATAGACAAGGAGTGATAATGGGAACAAAAAGGGCATTTACTTTAATAGAGCTGCTTGTAGTAATCGCCATCATTGCGATATTGATGGCTATGATTATGCCCGCCCTTAAGAAAGCAAGAGAGCTGGGCCAGGGTGCATCTTGCAGGGGTAATCTGAAAAATTATTCACTTGCTGTCTTAATGTATATAGGGGACAACGATGAAAAGTTCTGCGACCCGCAAAGCTGCTATTTTTCGCAAGTGGCACCTTATCCTGTAGAGGCGGGGCTGAGTTCGCCAATACACCTTCGCTGGTGCAATGGTGATTTGTATCTTAAGAAACATCCTGAATATGGGGGCCTGCTTTATCCTTACCTGGTTGATGCGAGGGCCTTTATCTGCCCGACTTTTTCGCGAATAGCAAAGAGGACATCAGAGGACCACTTTTACCAGGCAGAGGCCGCCAAAATCAGAGATTATTTGCCGTGGTATAACTACACAATGAACGCGTATCTGGGCAGCAATAGTTCCGGCAAGTGGGTGCGAAAGTTATCAGAAGTCAAACGTCCTTCGCAGACATTTGCCTTTACCGAGGAAAGCGCTCTGGTCGATACGCAATATAATGTTTCGGGATTGAATGACACATTTATGATACCCGGCTCAGAGTCAATGGTCAAAAGCTGGCTTACTCATCCCACCGTCGGCGGTGACTATCGCAAGATTAAACCTGGGCCGGAGGGCGTTGGGCAATTCTGGGATGTCATCGCCGGCTTTCACCACGCCCCGACCGCTGACCCGCTGGGCGGCAAAGGCAACTGCTCTTTTCTGGATGGACACATTGCTCCTCACAAGCGAGCTGAGACGTTTGGGCTTTCTTGGCCGCATTGAGCACCTGCTAAAAATATATGGACACATTCCTTAACCGACGTGACTTTCTGAAGTTGATGGGACTATCGGCTATGCCGCTGGTTGTTCCAGGATGTATGGCAGAACGTCAGCGGCGCATAGTAAATTTGCAAACCCATAGAAAACCAAATTTTGTATTCATTCTCATTGACGATTTGGGCTGGGCAGATGTCGGCTGTTATGGCAGCAGCTTCTACGAGACGCCCAGTATCGACAAGCTCGCAAGAGAGGGCATGCGATTTACCAACGGCTACGCGGCCGCCCCGGTTTGCTCGCCGACACGCGCAAGCATTATGACAGGAAAATATCCGGCAAGAGTTAAGCTGACAAACTTCCTGAGAGGCGACCGGCGAGGCAAGCTCAACCCAGCCGACTATGCCCACCAGCTTGCTCTGGAAGAAGTGACAATAGCTGAGGCGCTGAAAGAAGCCGGGTATGTAACTTGCATTGTGGGTAAGTGGCACCTTGGAGGCCAACTATACTGGCCCGAGCAGCAGGGATTCGATGTCAATATTGGCGGGACAAACAGCGGCGCTCCAAAGAGTTATTTCTGGCCACAATGGCAGGGCAATCCTCCAATTGAAGGCCGTCCTGATGAATACCTCACCGACCGGCTCACCGATGAATCACTGAAGTTTCTCGAAGCCAACAAGGACAGGCCATTTCTACTATACCTTTCGCACCACGCCGTGCACCTGCCGTTGCAGGCCAAGAAGGACCTTGTCGAAAAGTACCAGGCAAAGGCCGCACGTCTGCCGGCGGCAAAGACGCCACCATTCGTGCCGGAAG
>CAZKOQ010000278.1:0-4816 GCA_964554425.1 uncultured Pirellulales bacterium
TCAGCCATTTTCATTGACAAGGTTAATTGGCCAACCTATCATATCAACATTAACCTTTTTCTCTGGAGAGTAACGCAAGTTATGTCTAATAAAGGATTTACGCATTTTCATCTGCACAGTCAATATTCGCTGTTAGATGGGGCTATAACATTTGATAAGCTGCTCAAGCGATGCAAAAAGCTACAGATGGATTCTGTCGCTGTGACCGACCATGGCAATCTGTTCGGGGCGGTGGAGTTCTACACAAAGGCAGTTGCGGCACACATAAAGCCAATCATCGGCATCGAGGCATACGTTGCCCCGGGCAGCAGGTCCGACAGGACAAAGACCTCTATCGCCGACGCTGCATATCACCTTATATTACTTGTGGAAAATAACAAGGGCTATCAGAATTTGCTCAAACTTGCGAGCATTGGATTTCTGGAGGGCTTCTACTACCGGCCACGTATTGATAAAGAGATTCTGGCGGAGCTTAACGAAGGGCTTATATGCACCTCAGGGTGTTTGAAGGGAGAGGTTGCAGCTGAAATTGCGAGCGGCAACGAAGAGGCGGCAAGACGAGCGGCGGAGAGCTATCTGAAAATTTTCGGGCCGGAGAGATTTTTCATCGAGATACAAAAACATGAAGGTGAGGACCCAAAGATTACAGCTGGTTTGATTGACCTTGCAGGCAAAATTGGGGTCGGCCTTATTGCGACGAACGATGTCCACTTTCTTGAAAAAGAGGACTATGAGGCGCACAACTGCCTTTGTTCAATAAGCACCGGCAAGAGAGCGGACGACCCGGGGAGGATGATTTATCCGCCCGATGTGTATCTTAAAGGAGCGGAAGAGATGCGGGAGCTTTTCGCAGAGGCATCTGAGGCCTGCGATAATACGATTGCGATTGCGAACCGTTGTAATGTTGAGCTTGATTTGAAGGCAAGACATTCGCCGCGGTTTGAGTGCCCCGATGGTTCGACGCCCGAAGAGTATTTGACAAAGCTTTGTTACGAAGGGGCCAAGCGGCGGTATAGCAAGATTACAGAGCAGATAAAGAGCCGGCTTGACAGGGAGCTTGAGGTAATCGAATCAAAGGGCTTTGCCAGCTACTTTCTGATTGTGTGGGATTTTTGCAGATATGCACACGAGAACAACATTCCGATTGGTGCGCGAGGCAGCGGAGTGGGGACATTAGTAGGGCATTGCTTGGGATTATGCGATGTTGACCCCCTCAGATATGACCTGCTTTTCGAGCGGTTTATGGACCCGCAGCGAAACGAGATGCCGGATATCGACATCGATATTTGCCAGGTCCATCGGGCTAAAATTATCGACTACGTGCGTCGAAAATACGGGCACGTTGCCCAAATCATAACCTTCGGGACAATGAAGGCCAGGGCGGTTATCCGTGACATCTGCCGGGTGCTTGGAGTGCCGTTAGCGGAGGCGGACAGATTGGCTAAGCTCGTTCCTGCGACGCTTGATATGACGCTCGATAGGGCGATCGAAAGCGAGCCGGAGCTGAGGCGGGCATACGAAAATAACGAGCAGACAAGGAAAGTGATAGACATCGGGAGAAAGCTGGAGGGTCTTGCGCGGCACGCATCGGTGCACGCTGCGGGTGTGGTTATCGCCGATGAGCCATTAATGAATTTTATTCCACTATACAAGGCGTCCGGTGCGGATGAAATTATAACGCAGTATGAGGGGCCAATGGTGGAGGCGGTGGGATTATTGAAAATGGACTTTCTGGGCTTAAAAACTCTAAGTGTCTTGGAGCGGGCGCGGCAGCTTGTCAAAGATATTCACGGCGTTGAGATTGACTTGGAGAAGCTGGACTTGACGGACCACAAGGTCTTTTCGCTTTTTGCCGGCGGAAAGACAAAGGGCGTATTTCAATTTGAGTCGGGTGGTATGCAGAGCTTGCTTATGAAGATGAAGCCGGACCGGATAGAGGACCTTATTGCCGCCAATGCGCTATATCGCCCAGGGCCTATGACGCTGATTCCAGACTACAACGAACGAAAGCACGGGGCAAAGTGGACTGTGCCGCACCCAATTATGGCAGAAATCCTAAATGAGACATACGGGATTATGGTGTATCAGGAACAGGTGATGAGGATATGCAATCAACTGGGTGACATACCGCTGCGCGAGGCATATACGCTTATCAAGGCGATAAGCAAAAAGAAGGCGAAGACAATCGCCAAGGAGCGGGAAAGATTCGTAGCCGGATGCAGAAATAAGGGCCTGAAGGAGGAGCAGGCAGAGCAGATTTTTGAGCTTATTGAGCGATTTGCTGGCTACGGTTTCAACAAAAGCCACTCAACACGGTATGCCGTTATCGCATATCAGACGGCTTATATGAAGACCCACTGGCCGGTGGAATATATGGCCGCGCTTCTGACTTACGAGATGGACAATACCGATAAGATTGTCGAGTATATTGCCGAATGTGCCCAGATGGGTATCAAGGTGCTGCCGCCAGATGTCAACCAGAGCGGAGTGGATTTTACGCCGTTGTATGTGGAGTTGGAGAACGGCGAAAAGAAAAAAGGCGTCATACGCTTCGGGCTGGCGGCGGTTAAGGGGGTGGGCGAGAAGGCAGTTGAGCAAATTATTTCCGCCCGCGAGAAGGTCGGCAGATTTCAGAGCTTGTTTCACTTCTGTGAAAACGTTGACTTGAGGGCAGCTAATAAGCAGGTAGCTGAATCCCTTATAAAGGCAGGGGCGTTTGATGCGCTTGGCGGAAACCGGGCGCAAATGATAGCGGGGCTTGAGAAGGCGATGGAAGTCGGGGCGAGCCAACAGGCCGACAAACACAACGGCCAGATGAGCTTCTTCGGACATATAGCCGGCGTCCCTGATTATTCTGCGGACCATCACAGCTTGCCGCACGTGACGCCGTGGCCGGAGGCGCAAATGCTGGTTTATGAGAAGGAGGTGCTCGGATTTTATGTTACCAGCAATCCGCTCAGTCATCATGCGGAAACGATAGACCTTTATTCGACGCATAATACTTCCCAACTGGCAGCAGCGCCGCAGGATAAGCATGTCGTTATAGGCGGTATGGTAACAAAGATAAGATACAACCTGACAAAGACGGGACGAAACGCCGGGTCAAAGATGGCGGTGTTTGCGCTGGAGGATTTGCAGGGGCAGGCCGAGGTGGTGATGTTTCCGGATGTGCTAAATAGGTTCGGCAAGGCGCTCGTGCAGGATACGGTTGTGTTTGTCAAGGGCAAGGTTGACCACAGGAGAGAAAAGCCGAACATTATCGCAATTGAGCTTATAACCTTAGATGAGGTCAGAGAAAAGCTGGCTGCGAAGGTTACAATTAGATTGGATGCGAAGGATGTTACAAAGGAAAAAGTGGCCCAGATACGCAGTATATGCGAGTACCACAGGGGCAAAAGCCCAGTTTATGTGGCCGTAAGGACGGAGAGAGGCAAGGTCTATGCAGCAGCGGATCGGAACTTATCCGTCAATCCGGATGTGGAATTCTGCAAAAAAATGAAGCAGCTCGTCGGCGAGGAAAATTTCCAACTGGCAAGATGACCGAAGGTCATTCTGAGTCCGGCACCGCCGGGCGAAGAATCTGGCTCTCGAAAAAGGGTATCAATTATGTGGCTGCCAAAAGACGAAGAAGAAACATTGGTTTTTTATTATCGTCAATTTGCTGCTGGGAAAATTCCGCTTCAAGCTAAAGATCCCTGAAACGAAGGATTACACTTTCGTCTTGGTAACCGAGGTCTAATCAGTATTGATGCTGTCCCCTCCAGATTGCTAATAACTCTAACTCCTGAAGGGATACGCCTTGGACAAATATACAATTTATGGTGGTTACGTAGCAATTTATGGTATGCAGAGCACATAAAAAACCACTGGATTTGGGTAATTGTCGGCTTTCTTGGTGGAGTCATAAGCACCCTGCTGGTAAACTGGCTATCGACTTATTTGCAAAGAACTCCGGGTGCTAAATGAACCTGATACCAGATGATACAACTATTGATGTTTTACGTAAGCAGTTCGAGATTCTTGAGCGAATCGGCATAAAAGGCCGGGCCGAGATGACCTTTCAGTTGAGCGATAATCTGCGTCAAATAATAACGGATGGTGTTCGGCTTCGTCACCCCGAATATAGCGACAGCCAAGTCCGCCGGGAGGTATTACGGATTACATTAGGAGACGAACTTTATCGTAAGGCATACGAAAACCGGGATAAAGACAAATGATAGAACAGAAAAAGTTCCTTGAGAAACTCATCTCCCTTATAGAATCCGCAGGCATTCCTTATGCCGTGTGCGGTTCTTTAAGCAGCGGTCTCCACGGCCAGCCACGGGCAACAAATGACGCCGATATTATTATTGCTCCAACGCAAGGCCAGCTTGACAAATTTCTCAAGTCGCTTGAGGTCGGCTACTACGTAAACCCTGAGGTGGCCTTTGAAGCAATGAAGATACATTCGATGTTCAACGTTATCGACAATAAGCTTGGCTGGAAAGCCGATTTGATATTCCGAAAAGATGGTCCCTACGAACTGACCGAATTCAACCGCAGATTAAGAGCAAAACTAATGGGAATCGACCTGTGGATACTCTCGCCTGAAGACGTTATTTTGAGTAAACTGCAATGGGCTAAAAATAGCCGGTCGGAACAGCAGTTCCGCGATGCTCTTGGCGTAGCTGTTGTTCAGTGGCATCGTCTGGATATGAATTATTTGCGCAAGTGGGCTAAAGAATTGCGGGTGCAAAACTTTCTTGAACAGATTCTGGAACAAGCCAAGAAACTATTAGTGTCAGGATAAGAAATCAAAGTTGGGCAGCGAGTTGCA
>CAZKOQ010000279.1:0-4806 GCA_964554425.1 uncultured Pirellulales bacterium
CCTAATGCCCCCGTGCCGAAGTCCCACCAGCCCCGCCAGACAAACGGCAGATAACAAGGATTATAAGGCCGATATGGCGCAGGGCCCAGCCACAGGTCCCAGTCAAGCGTCTCAGGAACAGGCGGCTCATCCTTAGGCATGTCCACGCCCTGAGGCCAATAAACATTAAAAAGACCCTGCGATGGTCTATCCGTCCAGACGTGAACCTCCCGCACAGGCCCGATAGCGCCGTCCCAGATATATTCGCTCATAAGCCGCGTTTCCTCCGATGCCTGGCCCTGATTTCCCATCTGCGTGGCGACCCTATGCTCACGGGCCGCCTCGGCAACCTTGCGGGCTTCATACACCGAGTGCGTCAGGGGTTTTTCGCAATAGACGTGCTTACCCATTTTTATTGCCATCATACTCGCTGCCGCGTGAATGTGGTCGGGCGTGGCTACCGTTACCGCGTCTATATTCTTATCTTCCTCCTCCAGCATCTTTCGAAAGTCGCGGTATTTTCTGGCGTTCGGGAAACGATTGAACGTGCCTGAAGCGTGTCGCCAATCTACATCACACAGAGCGATGATGTTTTGACCTTGCACGCCTTCAAGGACGCTCGCACCTCGCCCTCCTACGCCGATTCCGGCGATATTGACCTTCTCACTTGGCGGAATATTGCGCGGACCGCCCAGAACATAACGAGGAACAATCGTAAACGCCGCTGCTGCGCCTATAAATTGGCGCCGAGAGATACTCTTACTCTTCACAATTTGCACTCCTTTATTTGCCAATTAGCTAATCGGCTCTATCACTTCACGCAACCAAGCTAATATAGTTACAGACTCCAGCCCTGGCGGTATTCGCTACGGATTAGCTCGTTGGCCTCAGGAAAGTTCGTAACCTTCATATTCGGGCCATCATAGTAGAGCTTAAGACCCTTCTCGTATAGCTTGCCGGATAAGCGAACGGCAACATTACCTAGTAGGACCACCTCAGCCAACGGGCCTGCAACATCGAAATTGGAACCTGCGGGCGGGCCGCCCTTGCAGGCGTTAATCCACTCCTTATGATGTCCGGGCGAGCGAGGCAGTGTCTTCGGCGGCTTCTTATACTCCTGCATCTTTGACTCAGGTATAAGGCGATGGCCGAGGATTTTGCCTTTGTCGCCGACAAAAAGATTGTCGTCCGCCTCACCCAGCCGACGACCATCCTCAAACTCAGGAGGTCTCGCAGGCATCAAGCCCCCATCATACCAGGTAAGCGTAACCGGCGGCAAATCGCCACGAGCAGGAAACTCGTAGCGGACAATCGAAGCAAGAGGCGCCGTCTCGGAATTGACGCCGCTGGTAGATGCCTCTACGCTTGTAGGATACCCCAGTTTCAGCGCCTTGAATATCGGCGAAAGCTGATGACAGCCAATATCTCCCAGAACGCCCGTTCCAAAATCCCACCAGCCGCGCCAGCTAAACGGGTGATAAGACGGATGGTAGGGACGCTTTGGCGCAGGCCCCAGCCATAGGTCCCAGCTAAGCTGCTCAGGAACAGGAGGCGTATCGGTAGGTCGCTCCACTCCTCGCTGTGAAATCGGCCTATTGCACCAGGAATGAACCTCATGCACAGGACCAATCACACCATCCCATATAAGCTCACACAATAGCCGGTGCTCTTCGGTCGCCTGGCCTTGATTTCCCATCTGCGTTGCGACCTTAGCTTTTCGGGCCGCCTCGGTAACCATACGGGCTTCGTATATCGAATGTGTCAGGGGCTTTTCGCAATAAACGTGCTTACCCATCTTTATTGCCATCATAGTAGCAACGGCGTGAGTATGGTCGGGCGTGGCGACTATTACAGCGTCTATATTTTTTTCTTTCTCCAGCATCTCGCGGAAATCGCGGTATTTTTTGGCTTTGGGGTATCGCTCAAATGTCCCGGCGGCGAGCTTCCAATCCACATCGCAAAGGGCAACGATATTTTCGCTGCTAACCTCATCAATGTCGCCCGCCCCGCGACCGCCAATGCCGATAGCGGCAATATTTAGCTTCTCGCTCGGCGGGATGTTCCGCGGGCCGCCAAGAACATGGCTCGGCACAATAGTGAATGCGGCCGCCGCTGCCGCCGCTGCCATAAAATCCCTGCGAGATAGCCCGCCAAGACTTCCCGGCAGGTCGCCAGCACTCACAAAACGCTTTTTACCCTGCCGTTCAATTACACTCCCCTGCTTCATAGTAATGTCCCCTTCTTGTCCAACATTCGTGTGGCGAATTACAAAGGTTATTGATTACTAAACCCGCCGAAGGCGGAAATCACACATTCCCCGCCTTCGGCGGGCGAACACGATTAAATACGTCTCACATTTGCACTCTGACGCAAAATGAACATCCTAAGTGATAGACCATCCCTTGCGGTATTCCTTATTGATTAGCTTATCCGCCTCCGGGATGCCGGTCGCCTTCATATTCTTGGCATCATACTCTATGTGTTTGCCGAGGCGAACGGCAAGGTTGCCCACAAGCAATCCCTCGGTAAACGGCCCGGAGTATTCAAAGCCGGCCAGAGCACCCTTGGGATTCTTGTCCTTGCAGGCCTGTATCCACTCCTTGTGATGTCCTATTGACCTCGGCAGCGTTTTTTCCGGCCTCTTATATTCCTTCATCTTCAACTCGGGGATAATCCTCGGCGCACCTGACCATCCGCCGCAGAGGATTTTACCCTTGTCGCCGACAAACATTATGCCGTTGCCGTCGAGGTTACGTCCCTCTTCAAGCTCCGGCGGACGAGGCGGCATCTTCCCGCCATCATACCAGGTAAGCTTTACCGGCGGCATATTGCCGCGACGCGGGAAGTAGTAGTCAATTATCTGCCACTTAGGAAAGGTTTCATTATTGATGTCGTCGGTATCGGCCTCGACAACAAAGGGCGCACCTAAATTAAGGCAGAACCACGCCGGGTCGGCATTGTGAACCGCCATATCGCCCATTGCGCCGCACCCAAAATCCCACCAGCCGCGCCAGTTGAAAGGCACATAACATTTATTGTAAGGCCGGTTCGGCGCAGGGCCCAGCCACAGGTCCCAATCGAGTGTGGGCGGGACAGGGTCTGTCTCTTTTGGCCGGTCAATGCCCTGCGGCCATATTGGCCGGTCGGACCAGACGTGCACCTCGTGAACCCTGCCGATTGCTCCATCGTGAATAAACTCGTATGTCAGCCGAAGACCCTCGCCTGCGTGTCCCTGGTTGCCCATCTGTGTTACAACCTTCATCTCACGCGCGACCCTGGTCATCTCACGGGCCTCGAAGATTGTGTGAGCCATCGGCTTTTCGACATAGACGTGCTTACCCATCTTCATTGCCATTATCGCAGCCGGCGCATGGACGTGGTCCGGCGTTCCAATCACCACCGCATCGATGTTCTTATTTTCCTTATCAAGCATCTTGCGAAAATCTTTATAAACCCTCGCCTTGGGGAATTTTTTGATGGTCCCGCCGGCTTGGGCCTCGTCAACGTCGCACAGGGCCACGATATTTTCACTGCTGACCTCATTGATGTCATCGCCTCCCCGTCCCCCAACGCCGATACCGGCGATATTGAGCTTTCCGCTCGGAGGGGATTTGCCGGGCTGTCCCAGCACATGCCGGGGCACAATCGTAAAGGCTGCCACTGCCGTTGCTGACTTAACAAAACTGCGCCGCGATAATCGCTGGTTATTGGTATTTACTGCATGGTTGTTATCTTTCATAACAATATACCTCAAAACATTTATTGATTAGAAGGCCTGCCTAAGGAAGTAAGCGGGCTTGCTAATATGGTTTTATATTTTGCAAAACCTCATCAAATAAATTTCTGTGTAATTGACCAACCATCGCGGTTGTGCGAATGCACACACGCAACAACTGTGTCATCGTTGGTCCCCTTGGAAAAAGGGCCCTGCCCGTATCACGGTGCAGACTATATATTATATTTCAATCTGGAGCCACATACCTTATGTGCACCCCATCGTCCTTCTAAGCAATAAGTTCCCGAAACCACCGCGCGAGACAACCCAAGAGCTGACAGAACGCTCGGTGTTTCGCGATTCACTTAGATCTTCATTTCCAGCGGTCCCCAACCCTTGCGGGGCTCGCGCCAAGCTAGGTCGTTGACCTTCGGGTCGCTGATGATCCGGCCGGCTTCGTCGAGCTCGAGCTTCTTTCCGGCGCGGGCGCAGAGGTTGCCGAGCTGGATGTTTGCGGCCATGGGGCCTGAGTAGCCGAAGTTGGACTGGCTGAACTCGCGCGGCTTCTCGCCCTTACAGGCCATGAAGAACTCTCTGTGGTGTCCGGGAGAGCGTTCGAGGATTTTTGCGGGTCGTCCGAACTCTTTGCGTCTCGCATCCGGGATCAGTTGCGTGCTGTCCCAATAATCGCCATTGATGAGCATCTTCCCCTTGGCGCCGATGACCAGGTTTCCGGTTCTGGGCAATTCGCGTCCGTCCACCTTGAGCTCCTCAGGATTCTCCGGCATGAAAGGCTTTCCATTTTTATCGTTACCCTCGTACCAGTAGGTTGTGAAGCCTGGGCGGTCGCCTTTTGCTCGGTATGTGCTCTTGACCACCATCCCGGCCGGCCACTGGTCCTTGACGGGTCCGGTCATGATTATCGGCTCGGCGGTGGCCGCATAGCCCGGATTCATTATCGAATAGATTCCGTCGGTGGTATGACAGGCCATATCGCCCAACGCCCCGGAGCCGAAATCGACGAAGCCCCGCCAGTTAAACGCATGGTAAACATCCTTCTTGTAAGGTCGCATTGCGGCCGGCCCTATCCAGGCATCCCAATCCAGCGTATC
>CAZKOQ010000280.1:0-4805 GCA_964554425.1 uncultured Pirellulales bacterium
ACTACGGTGGCGGGATGTGCAACGGTGGCAGCAGCCCGACCGTGAAGGGCTGCACCTTCAGTGGCAACGCTAGTAAAGGTGGCGGCGGAATATACAACACCGGCGATTCTGTATTAACAAACTGTATTCTTTGGGGCGATGTGCCTTGCGAGATTACTGATAATCTTGGATATCATACAAACATTACATACAGTGATGTCCAGGGCGGCTGGCCTGGTGAAGGCAATATCAACGCTGACCCGTGTTTTGCTTCATCTGGATATTGGGACCCGAATGGAACACCTGCAGATGCAAACGATGATTTCTGGGTTGACGGGGATTATCACTTGAAATCCCAGGCAGGAAGATGGGATGCAACCGATGGACGATGGACGAAAGACGATGTAACAAGCCCGTGTATTGATGCAGGCGACCCGAGCAGTCCTATTGGGCTGGAGCCATTTCCCAACGGCGGAATTATCAATATGGGCGTTTATGGCGGCACGATAGAGGCAAGCAAATCATATTTTGGCGAGCCGGTCTGCGAAACCATTGTCGCTGGCGATATTAACGGCGACTGCATAATCAATCTCAGAGACTTCGCACTTATGGCCTTACACTGGCTGGAAGACAACACGCCGCAGCCACCAGGTCAGGCATCAAACCCCTGGCCGCCTGATGGCGCGATGTCGGTCGATCTTGAGGTATATCTGATCTGGACAGCCGGAACAAATGCTCTTTCACACGATGTGTACTTTGGGACAGATGCGAACGCTTTAGCCAGTGCCGACAGAATGGCCCCTGAGTACAGGGGCAATCGCACGTTTACGAAGTTTGATCCTGGGCTATTAACTCGCTACACAACGCACTACTGGCGAATCGATGAGATATGCTCTGTCGGCATTACCAAAGGTATAGTCTGGAGGTTTACTACTGGTGATGCCCGACCAAAGGGAATGACCTGCTTCCCTGCTGATACGCTTGTTTGGGTGGATGGCTCGCTTGTGCAAATCTCCAAAGTAGTAGCAAGCCAAATAGTCGGCAAGGCCAATTGCCTTGCGGCGTCATTTGAAGAAATCGAATCTGTCCAGGAGCACGAGGGAACGTTTGAGTGTCGTGACATAATGCTCGAAAACGGCAGCACAATCAGCGTTGTGGATTCGCACTGCTTTCTGCTTGATAGCGGCCAGTGGCTCGCCGCACAGAATCTCAAACCCGGCCTGAAGTTAAAATCCCTTAACGGCCCGGTCGTCATCAAAAGCGTTATGATGAGAACTGCGCCTTTTGTCGGCAAGGTCTATAACCTCAAAATTAAAAATTCTGATCTATATATGGTTGGCAAAGATGGTGTAGTTGTCCGTGACTATTAATACGAACTTTAGTTGCTTTCAAGTGACCCTTTATGTTAGGCGTAGGGCTGTTTGCAGACTCTTTAGGATTTTTTTGCTATAGGTGTGTAGCCTATGGCGTCGTCATATATTTATTATCCAATTTTAAGGAGAGAAACAATGAAAAAGACAATTATCCTAAATCTCGTTCTCCTTTTAGCCGTATCAGCTTTTGCTCCGGCAGCGACTCGCTTGGTCCCAGGTCAGTACCCGACAATCCAGCAGGCCATAAACGACTGCAACAGCGGTGACACTGTCCTTGTTGCAGATGGTACATACAGTCCTTTCGCCCTTAATGGTACCTTTCTTATGAATAAGGCGATAACAGTCAAAAGTGAAAATGGCCCCAATAATTGTATCATCGACTGCACCGCCTTCGCCGGTGGCATTGTCTTTGAAGGCACGGGCAATGCTGCCTGGTGCGTTGATGGATTCACCATCATCAACGAGTCCACCACCATCGGTGCAATCTACTTCTCTGGCAGTAACGCCACAATCACTAACTGCATACTGACCAAAAACAGAGGCCAGGCCCCAATTTGCTGTTATGGTGGCCAGCCAACTATATCCAATTGTCTCATCACAGGAAATATATGCAGACAAGCGGGCGGATTCCTGATCAGCAAAGGCTCAAATTGCTATGTCACGAACTGTATCATAACAAACAATAGCGCAACGACAGATGGAGGCGCAGGCGGAATCCTGACTGATAGTGGCAGCAGTCCCCGTATCTCAAATTGTATCATAAGCAATAATTTCGCGGTGGCAGATACCGGCGCAGGCGGTTTCTACTGCTATTCCAGCAATCCCACAATAACCAACAGTATAATATCCAATAACTCAACTCCTGCCACTGGAGGAGCTGCAATCTTCTGCAAAACCAGCAATCCGACGATAATCAACTGCACTATCAGAAACAACAATTCCGCCGGTCTGCTTGGTGCGATATATTCTGAAGACTTTTTGGGAACTTCACGGCCTATCATAACCAACTCTATCCTGTGGGATAACAACTACTATGGTCGATTTCCGGTCTCCGGCCAAATCTTTGGCTGTTCACCCGTCATCAGCTATTCCTGCATAAAAGGTTTGGCCTATTCTCTTGATGAAGCCGGCAATTTCGGCAATAATCCTTTGTTTGAACCCAATGATTTTCATTTGTCTGCTAACTCTCCCTGCATAAACACAGGTAAGCCGGCGAACGAATATGCCGGCCAGACCGACATCGACAGCCAGCCACGCCTGATGGGCGGAAGAGTTGACATAGGAGCAGACGAATTTACCTTCGATCCTCCTATTCTTCTCGAAATAACCGGACCAAAAGAAGTAATGGAAACCTATTCAGGCCGGTACGTCGCCACGGCCCACTATGGAAATGCCTTTACGCAAGATGTCACTATCCTGGCGAAATGGTCTGTTCAGCCACCTTCCGCTGCAACAATTCAGAACGGCACCTTACAACCGCTTAGCATAGACCAGACCCAGAACGTCACCGTTTATGCTGAATATACCGAAGGCCAGACCGCCATCACTGCAGAAAAGCTCGTCCAAATACTTCTGTATGTCCCTCACATCTTGCTCGTGCCCCAGCAGTACCCAACCATTCAGGCAGCGATTGATGACTGCAATGATGGCGATGCGATCATCATTGCCCCCGGCAGATACACCGGCCCCGGCAACCGCGATATCGACTTCAAAGGTAAGGCCATCACCGTTCGCAGCACCGACCCCAATGACCCTAATATAGTTGCCGCCACCATTATTGATTGCAATGGCACTGAAACCAATCCCCACCGCGGATTCATTTTTCATAGAAGCGAGGGGCCAAATTCTGTCATAGCCGGCCTGACAATCGCAAAAGGCTTCGCATCACGCCTCTCGCCATGCGAATCATCCTGTAGCGGCGGAAGTATCTTCTGCTTAGGTAGTCCAACAATTACCAACTGCATCTTTATTAAAAACTCAGCGGGTGGGTCGCCGAACGCTGAAGGCGGAGCTATCTATAGCTCTGGTGGCAATCCAACAGTAACCAATTGCACATTCAAAAGCAATTCGGTAATCGGCAGCAACCTGACAAGGGGCGGGGCTATCTACTCATTGGGGAATCCTACCCCAATAAGAAGAGATCCCATAATAACAAATTGTGTTTTCACCGAAAACTCGGTAGGTGGTGGCTTAATATCTTTCGGCGGCGCACTATATAACGAGAACAGTGCTCTAACATTGACCAACTGCACCTTTACTTACAACTGGGCCGGCTCTGACGGTGGCGGAATCTACAATAAAAACTCTCCTGCAATATTGGCTGGCTGCACCTTCAACGGAAATGAGGCAATCATCTCCGGCGGCGGTATGTTCAACTACAACGGCCAGATAACGCTGAGCCACTGTGCATTCGCGGACAACTTGGCCTACTGGGGCGGTGGTATATGTAACGACGAGCGAAGCACGATGACATTGACCGACTGTGACTTCGTTAGAAACCTAGCGGCTTCTGGTGGTGGGGGCATCCACAACTTTGACTACATTAACCAGACACTGGCAAACTGCACCTTTATTGGGAACATAGCCAACTATGAAGGTGCTGCGATAGCCAACTGGTATGGTAACGCCCTGACGCTATTCAATTGCAGATTCACCGGAAACTTTACACCTTACTATGGTGGTGGAATATACAGTTTATATCTTTCCGGCCTGAAATTAGTAAATTGCACATTTGCCGACAACTGTGCCCTTAATGGAAGTGCTCTTGCGTGCAGCTCTTACGGGGACTACAGTCAGGTGAGTATAATCAACAGCATATTCTGGGATGGCGGCAATGAAATATCTATTCCAGCCACCTCAAAAATTACTGTTACACACAGTAACGTCCAGGGCGGCTGGCAGGGTCAAGGCAACATAGATGCTGATCCCTGCTTCGTTGAACCCGGCTATTGGGCCAATATCAAGGACCTCAATACCCCTGCTGACCCAACAGGCCCGGATGCTATCTGGGTTGACGGCGATTATCACCTAAAATCTCAAGCTGGCAGATGTGATGCAACCGATGGACGATGGACGAAAGACGATGTTACAAGCCCCTGTATTGACGCAGGGAATATGAGTGCTCCTATTGGTCTTGAGCCGTTCCCTAACGGCGGCATTATTAATATGGGTTCTTTCGGCGGGACACAAGAAGCAAGCAAATCATACTTTGGCGAGCCGATCTGTGAAATGATTGTCGCAGGTGACATCAATGGCGACTGCAAGGTGAATTTTATCGACTTTGCCTTTATTTCTTTCCATTGGTTGGAGAATAATAAAGGCAGAACGTGGCCATCACCTTGGCCCCCACCTCCTCCGCCGCCAAAGGGACGGACCTGCTTTCCCGCTGATACGCCGGTTTGGGTGGATGGCTCGCTTGTGCAAATCTCCAAGGTTACAGCGGGTCAAACGGTC
>CAZKOQ010000281.1:0-4763 GCA_964554425.1 uncultured Pirellulales bacterium
TCGAGCATCGAGCATCGAGCATCGAGTATCGAGCATCGAGTATCGAGCATCGAGCTCTCTCCATAATTGGTTTAATAGACCCTTCGACTCGGCTGAAACGACATCGGCCTCGCTCAGGGTTCAGCCCAATTAGAGGAACTTGGTCCCTCTATAATTGGGCTGAACCTGCGCGAATGTGTCGAAAAATGTGGGTTTGACAAACAGATGCAGGAGTGTAACCAACTGTGTAGAAACGAATAAAAAAAATTTTCAAATTCCCGTTTTAGGGTCCAAACTACCTGCGCATTTGGTCGAAACCACAGAACTCACATTTACCCTTCGCAGTTCCTTTGCTACAGAGATGGCGGCAGCTAAATAGTAAATAGTCAATAATAAATAGAAAATTGTAACCCCCTGCGCTTTTGGTCGAAATTGTCAGCCAATATTGTCTGTCATTCTGAGCGGAGCGCAGCGCAGTCGAAGAATCTGGCCTGTGCTTTTTGTCATTCCCGTGAAAACGGGAATCCACAAAAATCGTAGTGTGTCCTCCGCACACCATTTTCCTTATTGTTTAGCCCCCGAATTTATTCGGGGGTATGGTTTTATGTTTAGCCCCCCAATTTATTGGGGGGTTCTTCCTTTTTGGTTAGCCCCCAGCTCTGCTGGGGGTCAAAAACCCTCGTGATGTCCGCTTGTTATTTACCCCGCCGTGGAATGAAATCCGCCTACGGCGGCTCACTCGAAATATCACGGATTTTTTGCAAAAATGCTTTTGCGGTCTGGGGGTGGATGCCTGCGCATTTGATTGAAATTTATGGAGGATTTAGCCACAGAGAACACCGAGAACACGGAGGAGTTGTGCTTGCTTTTTGGGAAAAAGGCTGTATAATCTCGGATTATGGTTCAAAAGAATAGGTATAACCTATGATCCGGAGGTGTTGAGGATGGCAAAGAAATCCAAGAATAAGAATGGTCCTCAAAAACGTTCAGCGTCTTCAAACCATAGGGTCTTATGGGCGATTGCAAAGGTCTTATTGGCGATATTAATTGCGGCAAGTGGCACTTGGATAGGGGGCATTCTATTGTGGCCAGAGAAAGATTCTAACATTGGGCCAGTGATTACAGACCACAACTCGATTTCTCAATTCGGAGTGGGGGAAAACCTAAACCAGACCATGAAGGTTGACATATCGCGTATGTTAGTGGATGGTGCTTATATCAACGCGGGAGCGAGAGTGTCAGTCAATATCAATAATAATTACCAGGGTGGATTGGATCAAGTGGCGGCGGGCCAAGTCAGGTCGCTATATCTGGAAGGGCGAACTCTGGTTATGAAGAATGACCCGAACGGTGCAATTGAGAAGTTTAGGCTTTGCCTGGACTTGGAAGAAGATGCGAAGAGACGTGGTGCATTGAACCTTCAGATTGGCGACTGTTACTATAAATTGTGTCAGTATGGGAAAGCGGAAGAATTCTATAGTGCTGGCCTACGAGAGGCCCGGAAAGCGGGTGATTCAGAGGGGATTGCATCGAACCAGTTGAACATAGGCAACACTTATCTTGCTAGGACATCATGCGACGGATTGGAAAGGCAGAGGAACGTGGAGGAAGCCCTAAGGTACTATAACGAGGCTCATAAGGTTTTCACTAAGCAGGAATATCAGGCGAAGTACGCCGAGACGCATAAGAACTTGGGAAGGGCATACTTGGCGTTGCCAGCAGCGAACACTGAGAAAAAGGGCGAGAATCTGGTGGCGTCTGTAAAATTTTTCGAGGACGCCAACGACGTATACACAAAGGAGGAGTATCCGCTGGAGTATGCAGATGTTCAGACTTATCTGGGGGAAGCTTATCTGCTGATGGGCTATGTTATGCCGAAAAAGCATCGGGAAAGTCAGCAAAAAGCCTGTGAGTCCCTTGGCAATGCTCTAAGAGTCTACAGAAAAAACGAATATCCCTACGATTATGGGGGTGCCCGAAATATCATGGGATGGGCTTACATAAACCAGGGAAAGTCAGAAGATGCTCTGAAGTGCTTCGAAGACGCTAACGAGATATTCAGCAGGAAAAAAGATTATCTGTGGCAATATGCAGCGACACAAAATAACCTGGGTGCCACATATGAAACCTTTCCGTCATCAACGCCGAACCAGCAGACTGAGAATAAGAGAAAGGCTCTGAAGTGTTACCGGGAGGCACTGGCGATATACAGGAAAGATGAATATCCGGAGTGCTACTGTATTGTATCTGCAAACCTTGGGGAACTTCTGATGTCTCTCGGTGACCCGAACGCGTACTATTGGTACAAGGAGGCGTACGCGCTGCGAGAATACCTTTCGGACCAAGGCAAGAGTTGTGAAGAAGTTATCAAAGCACATGACAGGCAGAAGACGAAATAGTAATAGTCTCTCCATTAACTTTTCAATGGTCGGCATGTTCAGAGGCCAGATCCTTCGACTTCGCGCAGGATGGCGGAGGCGGGTAATTGTTTTTAGACTTCGGGGTGAATCCTTCGACGGTGAGCCGCTCAGGACTGTCGAACCGCTCAGTCGAACGTTTTTAGGTTTTAGTTTTGAGTTGCGGAGACCCTTTAATCACGACCTGTCAGGCCGGTTAACTTTTTGAATTTCGTATTTTGGTTATTCGAATTTGTTTCGGATTTCGTATTTCGATATTCGGATTTCTTTCTTTGTCCCTCTGTGGCTCAATTCTCTGTGCTCTCTGTGGCTTAAAAAAATCCTGTTATCCTGTCTAAAAAAAATCCGCTTGCCTCGGCGTAGTTGCACAACGAAGCCGGGTGTCCATTCGTGGTTGACCTGTCTTTTACCTCTGCGCCATCCGCGGTTAAAACGCCATTGATTCTGCAAACACGTCCTGGAAGTCCGTCTCATTCGCAATCTCAATGTATTCGATTTTGCGGGCTAATCGTTCAGCCTCTGCCCTAAGGGCAGAGTTCAGCAGTATCATCTCGGCGCCGGAGGCGGCAGCGTTACCGACAAAACGAATCCGCTCCAGCAGGACAGCCGGTAACAAGCCAATTCGCAAGGCGCTCTCTCTCCGAATGTAATTGCCGAATGCGCCGGCTAAAAGGACCTCTTTTATGTCGGAATCCTGAAGCCCCATCCTTTTTTGCAGGAGTTTTATACCGGTTCGGATGGCAGCTTTGGCCAATTGAATCTCACGGATGTCACGCTGGGTCAGGATTATTTCCTGCTCTTTTCCACCCCCCCTGCCATAGAGCCGAAAGGCCGGCTGGCGATTATGCTCAATAATCCTTGAGAGGATACGCGAAGGCAAACGGTCTTGAAGTTTTTGCGGCTGGGTAAAGCGGCCTGTTGAGTCAATGATGCCTAATTCCAAAAGGACTGCTACTGCGTCGATAAGGCCGCTGCCGCAGATAGAGCGGGGCAAACCGCCGCCTATCACGTCTAAGTCTATGTCATCCTCGTTCACAACAACAGCTTGAATTGCTCCTTCCATCGCCCTGCTGCCGCACTTTATCCGTGCGCCTTCGAAGGCAGGGCCTGCAGCGCAGCTTGCAGCGTAAAGTTTTTCTTTTGTGCCTAAGACGACCTCGCCATTTGTGCCAATGTCGATTGCAAGTGTTGTCTCTTCGGCTGAGCCAATATCGACAGCAACTGCGACGGCGGTTGTATCCGAGCCGACAAATCCGGCGATATTCTCAACCGTGTGAACATTGGCGGCAGGATTTATCTGCAATCCCAATTCGGATGCGGGCAGGTCGCAGGCATCAACGGAAAACGGCTTGAACGGAAGCCGGCCAAGCTGTGCGATGGGGTATTTCAGAAAAATGTGGCTCATAGTTGTATTGCCGACGACACATACTTCGTAGATGCGGCCTGGGTCTATTGACGCTTGTTTGCAGAGCTGTGAGATGAGCTGGTTGATGCAGTCGATTATGAGTTTGTGGAGTTTGGCTAATCCCTTATCCGTCTGGGCATAACTGATTCTGCTTATGACATCGTCTCCATAGTGAGTTTGCGGATTGAGCGTGGCCTGGGTCGATAGACAATCGCCATCGGCCATATTTATCAGCTTGGCAACGACGGTAGTTGTGCCAATGTCTATGGCCACGCCAAATATCCGGTCTGGAGGGGCATTTTTTAGATATTTTTGATATATGTCGGGCTTATATCTGGCGTGAGCTTTAATTCCTTCAGTGAGGATTTGATGCTCAAAAAACCGAGAAGCAGGCGGAATTGTAACAATCAGGTCGCTCTCTATGTGATATTGGCAGGCAAGAACCTGGCGGTCATCGGGTCCGAGGTTGACCAGACACTTTCTACACGAGCCCTTTCCGCCGCAAATCGTGTTTAGGATTATACCCGCCTGGCCCGCGGCCTCAAGGAGCGTGGCGCCGGCGTGGATAGAGATTTGCCGGCCATCGGGCTTAAAAGTTACTTTGAAATGTTTCATTTACCGCAATGCGTAATGCGTCTCGGATTGTGCTTAGATTAGCGACAATGGGCAGCACTGACGACTAATGACTGACTTTGTGCCTGATTTTCCAGCGCACGTGCCGTTTTTTACTGCCGACTTTACGTCTGCGTCTTGGTTTGCTCATTAATTTCTCCTAAAACCGGTATCAATAAAACCACTTTCAAACTTGCGGCGTATATGTTAGCATAGGAAAACTCGAAAGTAAAAAGCAAAAGCTAAAAAGTTTGGAGTTTATAATTCGTAGATAAATGTAAAGATTAAAATGCAAAAATCTGTTTCCGCCAAACGACAGCGGACTTGCGCTATGCTCCAGCATTGTTTCC
>CAZKOQ010000282.1:0-4754 GCA_964554425.1 uncultured Pirellulales bacterium
TAGTTTTTGTAGTTCTGGCTTTATCAGCCGCAACCACAAACGCCACAATCGTAACTATCGGCCTAAGAGGAGAAGTAACATACGTAGATATCCGTGGCGGATTGTTTGATGGACGAATCAATGTAGGCGACCATATCACAGGCCACTATACTTATGATTCTGATACCCCGGATACCGATTGGAACGGCGGCTTTGTGTCTGAGACTGTCGGGCGTTTCTGGTACCGGACCTCGCCCTATGGAATTAGTGTGAATATAGGCGGAACTGTTTTTCAAACCGACCCGGATAATGTCAAATTTGTTATTGAAATCCTTAATGACGATTATAATACCTGGGACGGTTACAATTTACGAAGTTATAATAACGCGCCGGTTTGTGATGGTGTTGGTGTAGCGCATATACACTGGCAGCTCGACGACTTTTCTGGTACCGCTATTTGGAGTGACGACCTACCGACAACACCACCGGTTTTGGAAGACTATCCGGACACATGGGTTGGATTAACAATCGAAGGAGGAGGCCCAAAGGGTGCTTTCATTATCGACTCGACAGTAACCTCCGTCTGGCTTATCCCTGAGCCATCGACACTTATGTTTTTGGCCCTTGCCGGATTGCTTTTACGCAGAAGAACAAAATAAACTCGCTATATAAAAATCAGGCATAGGAGTGTAGCCCGTGCCGAAATCATATATCTTTTATAAATTTAGGGGATAAAAAATGGCAAGGAAACGGAAAATCTTTGTATTTGCTTTTGTGCTTCTGGCTTTATCAGCCGCAACCACAAACGCCACAATCGTAACAATCGGAATTGCAGGAGAAATAACCTACGTTGGCCGCGGCGAGTGGCTCAATGAAAACTTCAAAATCGGCGACATAATAACAGGCAGATATACATACAATACCGATACGCCGGACCTATTCCCATCGAACCCTCGCAGCGGTGTCTATTGGCATTATAGTGAGCCTTATGGTATTTCTTTAAGAGCAGGAGACTTTGTTTTTCAAACTGACCCAGGCAATGTCCAATTTTTAATAGGAATATATAATCGGGACATTGACGGTGATAATTACCTGTCGGCGAGCTATCGGAATCTGCCGCTTTCAAACGGCATTCTTGTTAACACCATATCTTGGCAATTAGATGACCTTTCCGGACAAGCCCTTTGCGATGACATGCTCCCAACGAGCGCGCCAGTTCTGGAAGATTGGCAGTCTATCTATGGTTTAGTGGTAACGTTTGGTGATAAAGGTGGATTCGGTTTCAGAGCTACGGTCACTACTGCTTACCTTATCCCGGAACCGGCGACTTTTTCCTTACTTATGCTCGGTGGCATATTTTTTCTCAGAAAAGGGCAAATTATAAAATATTAGCGGATGAAAGTTTGTGCTCTTATTCTACGGGTTTGTTCAGTCAACAGGCATCTTCCTTGCATACGCCTGATTTATATGATAGTAGTCTTCATCTTCACCTAATCCAAGTTCGCTGTGTTCGTTTCGTCCCCAGACCCAGATTTGGCCATCTTTATCTATCGCTAAAGAATGTTCAAACCCAGCATCTATGTAAACAATCTCTGTTAGAGGCGAACCATCTGCATCTTTCTGGACCCTCACAGGCATAAGACCGTCTGTGGTGCTGTTGTTGGCCACTTGGCCATAATAGTTCTTTCCCCAGGCCCAAACCTTGCCGGTTGAATCGATAGCCAGGATGTGATGATTTTCCGGCAGACCATCTTGAATTTTGCCCTATTTTTTGATACAATATGAAGATAATGAAAGGTAATCCCGATATAGAAATTCGGTGTTCCAAATACGATTCTCAGTCGGCAGTAATGAAACTCAAAGCTTTAATTTCAGTGTTTATTTTTTCCGCGATTCTGACGGGTCTGGCAGCAGCCGCCCCTTTCAAGATTATCATTGTTACGATGTATTCTGCCGAATCGGAGCGAGGTTATACCGAGTTCTTGCAGGATATTTACAGAGGAAACGTAAATGTCTTTATAGACCCGAACAGGTTCAAGGAAAAGCTCGGCGACACAGAGAAGCTTGAGCTTGCCTCTGCAGACCTTATCATAGTCTCGCGGAACAATAATAGCGGGAGCTATAATGACGATGCTAAATTCTGGAACGCCCTGAACGTGACAATCCTAAACCACAATATCCGGCTTGCGCGAAATGACGGCCACGATTACTGGGATTGGCTCGATGGTGAAACGGCCAATACTAATCCTTGCACATATTTTACCGTTGTTAATGTTAATGACCAGATATTTGCAGGCATCGACACCTCTAACAAAAAGGTTCAAGTTTTCACAACGGGCGTAGCTCTCGACCACTCAGACCAGTCATCGGCTGGTCGTGGAACGGTTGTGGCCACAAGCAACGGCAGGGTGGTAATCGCCCGCTGGCTCGGCAACGAGCCGACTTATTACAACGGCTCTTTTTACGCCCCGGGCGGCCCGCGTGTATTTTTTGCATTGCCAGCAATGACGTATAGATTCTTCGATGATGCTACAGACGAGGGAAAACTGATGCTGAAAAATGCGATTCTGTCACTATTGCCTATACAACGACCGCAGGGCGATTTGGATTGCGATGGGGATGTTGACCTCGATGATTTTGCGATATTTACCCGCTACTGGATGAGTCAAAAATGCCTGGGAATATCGCCGTGCGGCGGAGCCGACCTTACAGGCAATTTGAATGTAGGTATGGATGACTTGGAAGTGTTTGTTGAAAACTGGCTCACCGGCGCCGATATAACTGTGCCGGAGCCAAATATTATGACCTGGCAGACCGAACCATCGGCTGCCTCAACGGATTCCATCAATATGGCTGCAATGCCTGCATCCGATAGTCAAAATGGCTTACAATATTACTTCCAATGCGTATCTGGCAACGGGCCGGATAGCAACTGGCAGTATAGTAATATCTTTGAGCCGAACAACCTGACCCCCGGCACTAAATATACCTACAAAGTAAAGGCCCGTGACACATCAGGTAGTCTCAATGAAACCGGGTGGTCAAGTTCCGAGACGGCCCGCACGTTTGAAATGTATCGCGGCATTTCCGATGCCTCGGCAGCAGTTGCTATAGATGCAAATCTATTCATAGTAACTGATGATGAGGGTAACCGGCTGTGCATATACGATTCAAATAACCCTGGCTCATTCCCGATTACCGAAGTAAATGTCGGACAATATTTGAATATTGACCCCTGTCAGCCGGAGGCCGATATTGAGGGTGCTACCTGGTTTAACGGTAAAATCTTCTGGATAGCATCGCACAGCAGGAACAAGGATGGCAGATATTGGCGGAGCCGCTATCAATTTTTCGCAACCATTGTAGCAAAAGTTGGCCAGGAAATAAATGTAACCGTGGTGGGCAATTACACAAATCTAATTGACGATTTGATTGCTTATGATTCAGTTTACAACCTGGGTCTTGTCGATGCAATTGGTGTGGCTGGTGGCCACATAAATCCTGTCGAAATTCCGGAGCTTGCCCCAAAGGAAAATGGCTTAAACATCGAAGGGCTTTCTACAACAGCCGATGGCAGCTCCATACTCATTGGCTTTAGAAATCCGAGGCCTGAAATCGGTGGAGCGGCAAAAGCCCTGATTATCAAGCTCAATAATCCCGAGCAGGTGGTTCTAAACGGTGCTGCCGCTGACTTTGACCCGCCGATATTGTTGGACTTCGGCAGCTTCGGCGTCCGCAGCATCGAATATTCGCCTACGCTTAACCAATATCTTGTTGTTGCCGGCTCGCATAAATCGGAGGACAAGGAGCCGCTGCAAATATTATATGCTTATGATATGCCGACTGGCGTGCTGACCGAGCTGGATTATTTTATCGAGTTTACTCCCGAAGCGGTCTTTCAATTTCCTGATAGCAACGATATTTATCTGCTAAGTGATGACGGAACACTACTGATTCAAACGCCGCAAGGCCCTGTGCAAAACAAACTTCTCCCAAGAGAGCTAAGGACCTTCCGAACCCAGCTTATCACTCCATAAAATCTTCGTTTCCCCTAAATGCGTGATTTGGCTACCTTATGCGTATCATATCGTTTTTAGTCTTTAGATAAACCTTGCCGACACATATAAGCTGACCGGCGGCTATTGTTTCAACAAGTCTTTTCCTTTTTTTCCGAATTACTACGAGGGGCAGGTCCGTCCGAACCGAGCCATTATGAGTCAATGCTGATTTTACATAACAATTTTGCGTATCCATTTTTAAGCACCTTATGCCTTGTAGTTTTTCCTTTAGGCAACCTCATGTATCTGTCAATATAGACGCTTGAGGGGGAATTTTATTTACAATTTTTGTATAAATTTTTTGCCAATTTGGGAAATTTGGAAGGGTGTTTAGTGATTGAGAAAGGACCTTCTGAAGTGTTAAAAGGCGGGATATAATCCTGAACCCGATAGGTTTCTCAATTTTTTAAGGTGTTAGTGCCCGCTCATAGATTCGGATATCATCGACCAGCCCACACCAGAAACTGCCGCTGTCGAAAGTTTTTCGGACACCAAAATACAGGCCCCCGTCTGAGGAAAGCAAATTTTTGATATCGCTGGCATCCTCAGCAACTTTTAACCCATCCATATAGAGATGTCGCCGGAGCCCATCCCAGACCACGCCAATATAATGCCAGTGTCCGTCAGCGACAGTAGATAGGGACATCAGCGACGGCGTGAACCGATTGCCGTCCGCCAAGCTTGTCGTCAGTCTGCCCTGGAGCGGCTCCGCCCAAA
>CAZKOQ010000283.1:0-4713 GCA_964554425.1 uncultured Pirellulales bacterium
TCTCCAGAGTTTGCCAGTCTTTTATCGTGTTTGAGAAAATTATCTTGTCCCAGATGTAAAAATCTTTATCCTTCTCTTCAAAATTTATGATGTATTTATAAACCTGCATAAACTCATTATAAGAAGCGACATCAAAGCTCGCGCCTTCGTTAAAAAGTGTCTCAATTATTTTCTGATTTGAATTTGCCTTTACCGCATAATAGGCCTGCACTCTCGGCAGGTTCTTTTTGAATACACGATAGTTTGCCCTTATTTTATTGTGGTCGATAATAAATAACGGCGTCCCATACTTCTTTGCCAATTTAACAAAATTTTCCTTCATTTCCTTACTTCCTTATCTGTCACGAGTGTCTGTTGTGAGCAAATCTGTCCTGAGCAAAACCGAAAGAGTCGAACCACCAAATTTTATCCTGCTATTATGCTAATATCAGCGAAACTTGTTCGCCTTTTATCTGCCTCTGGTGGACTGGCGGATACCATTTCCAATCTTTATCTGCCCCGTGAGATGTCGTAACTATCTCATCTGTTCACTACGTTTTATTTTTTTGCGTTACTTCTTTTATTTGTTTAATTTCCTGTTCTAATCTTCTCAACTCTCGAACTTTTTTTATCCTGGCCATTTTTAGTTTTTTGTTTTTTTTATTGCCGTTTTAAGAACCTTACCTAAATAACGGTCATCGCCAGTTCTTCCCTTTTAATTCTTCTTTCTCCTGTACGTTCTTTCGCAACAAAATAAAATTATCTCCGCTTTTTGCAAAGACAATGATTTACTTTTCAACCTTTAAAGCCGTGCGAACTATCCGGCGGACGTGCTGAGCGGTGCGCATCGCCTCGTTAGCATCTTCCAAATCGGCGGCAGTTTCAGGCTTCATAAAGCATCTTTCCTTTCTGCGTAATGTCCCGCATAAACGCATCATGCATTGCCATCCTTTGACGAAGCTGCTGCGGCGTTCGCACAAGTAAATCCATCGGGAAAGAAGGGCGGGTGCGACTGCGAATTGTTGAAGCCATTTTCCAGGTTTTGCCTTCAAATGGCAAAACGACGAGCAAATCCACATCGGAGTCAGGACCGGCTGTCCCGGCTGCATAAGAGCCGAATAAAATTATCCGCTCAGGATTAAAGTGCTTTGCGATGCGGTCGGCCAACGCCTGGATGTCTTTGAAATCTACCATTTTATCTCTCCTGTTACACCGTGATTATAAGGCGGATTACCGACCTCGACAAGAGGATTCCACAAATCTCCAATCCCTTCGACAAGCTCCCCGCTTCGCTAAGGCTACGCAGGGCAAGCAGGACAAGCTTCATTTTTCAATGCTTATGAAAGTTTCTTTATAAGCCCTTTTAGTTTTTCAACCTCTTTATTATTCTCAAGATAGGATTTCATCAGCTTTTCACGCAGCTCTTGTCCCCTGTAATATAATCTTTTTTGCTTCTTGGGTTTCGTGGTTTTCTTAAGGTATGCAACCATCATTGGAAGGCCTATTGTTACATCGAGATAAGCCGTTACGGTTTCTTCCAATTTTGTCGGGTCAATTTTCCCCCAGCTTGCCGCCTCAGAGGGAGGAGCTCCTGATAATCCTCCCGTATCCGGTCTTGCGTCTGTTATGTTGATGTCATAGTCCTGGCCTACTTCCGGAATCATTAGAACCTCCTGAATTTGCGGCTCTGTCTGGAGCATAAAGTTTTTAGGACTGCCGCCGCCAATCAGGATAACTGCGGTCTTTCCATTCTCATATTTCTTGGTATTAAGTATTATGGCCGTTGAATCATTGACATCGATGCTTGGATTGATTTTCAGCTTAAACAAGTCCCGCAGCCCCAATGCTTCTGCCAAAAGCTCTAAGCCGGCCACGTTCATTCCGATTGTTGAATCTCCGGGAGATGATGTGAAAACTGGAATACCGTTTCTGTATGCCGCCGCTAAGATACTTACCTCACCTTTGTTTATTTTCTCCTCGTATGCATAAAGGATTTTCCCCAAGTGATGATAGAATTCTCGCGTTCCCATTTCCTTCTGAAATTCAGGCCTTACAAGTATCTCTCTTAATCTTCTATCGGTTTCCATTAAAACATCTTCGTAGTCAAAGAGGATGTCATAGATTCTTGTTACGCCTTTTCTTCTTAAATCTGCATCGTCAACAGTGTGGCTGCCTCTGTGCATTGGCAGATTAAAAGCAAAATGCAAATCGTGATACATATTCGCGCCTGTCGCAGTAATCCAGTCAACAAAGCCGTGATTCATCAAAGGAATTATTGCAGAGACTCCTAAACCTGCCGGAGTTAGTGCACCTGCCAAGCTTAATCCCACAGTAACATCTTCCGCAGAGTATCTATCCCTTAATAACTGACAGGCGGCTCTTAGTCTTCCGCCGTTGTAGGCATCCAGGTTGTCTATTAATTTTACTATGTCTGTATTTTCAGAAATTGGCTCAGGAAGAATTCTTTTTCCCGATAGATATTTCTGTTTACCCGGACACTGTGATTTATCGTTTATCATTTTTTACTTCCTGTTTTTTTTGCCACGAAGGCACCAAGACACCAAACTGTGATAAATTCATTTTTATTTTGTGCCTTTGTGTCTTTGTGGCAGTTCATATTAAACAAACGGGTCTTTAGAATTCTAAATTAAGCGTCGGTGATTCTATCAAAAAAATATATACGAATCAAAGGTAAAGTCTTCCACCCCGAATGAAAGTGATTTTGCAAAGAGTAAGGGATTCGATTGGCGGAGCGCGGAAAGTCCTCATCTGCCTCAACGAAGCCCGCCTACCCAAAGAGTTCATCGGGCAGGCGTCCAACCAAAATAGCTCAGAGGTCCTCTACTGCCGGTTTTCAGCATTTAGTGCACGTGGACTCGCTGGCGGACGAGAGCAGGTCTTTGGTGAGACACTTTTATCCTCGGTCTTGTCCTCGGGATGTCCCTTATCGCAAATCTGGCAACCCTGGGCTGGGCTTGCAATGCGGGCTTCCCTGCGACCCTATCCTCGAACAATCTGATGGTGTGTGAGCAGACTTCGCGGACAGCGGCATTACTCTGTCGCAGGCCTTCAGCCATAACCTCACGGGCCATTTTTTTCATACGTCCATTCATACTCCTGAGGCCATAGCCGGCAGCATACCTTGCCGTAATGGGGGCATCGTTTCTGAAGAGAACTTCTCTGAGGACATCCAATCCGTCTTCCTGCATCCAGGAAAGCTTGAAAGCGGCACAGCGACGAGCGGAAGGGTCTCCAAAAAACAACCTTTCCCGCAGCTTTTCAAGCTGCCGAATAGATGCCTCACTCTTTTCTCTACCGGAGATTCTTCTTTTTTCGACCCTCATAAGAAAACCTCCTTCTTGGGGTATATATTTATCGACTTTATCGGCAGAATAGTCCGAATTTCTAAAGGGGTTATTGCGAGATGACAGTGTTAAAAGAGAGGAATCGCCTTATATTTCCAATCCGGCTTGTAGGTCGGGGCTCGACATAGATATCCTGAACGGGCGTTTTTTATGGAAAGAGAGCAGGTAAGTATGGTTGTGGTAAGTTCTTTATATGAAACGGGTTACAATTTTTTGCCTTGTTATGATGCGTGAAACTTGATAGAGATGGGAGAGCAATAAGCTTTCGGTCGCAACCGACCTTAAAAGTTCCACACAGCCGGCTGATGAAAGAAGAATATAATTTTTTGGCGAGCTAATTTCCTTTCGCATCAGGAGCAGGAAAAGGTAACCGATTGAGGTGGTTTCTAACCGGCGATAGCTTGCCAGCCCCGGTTGAGCTCTTCCAAAAGGGTGAGGACCTCACGAATCATCTGAGCGTCGCATTTTGTGTTCGCCTCGGAGAGGCGGGTATTCATAAAGCAGTAGAGCTTGCGAAGGTTGGTGGCGATTTCACCTCCTGCTTTCATATCCAGCACCGCGTTAAGCTCGTTGATTATGTCCTGTGCTTTCCCTATGTATTGGCCTTTTGCCTCGTAGTTGCCTGCCTCCAATTCTTTGATTGCAAGCTTTGTAAATTTTATCGCGCCATCGTAAAGCAGGATAATGAGACGGCCTTTACTTTGCGTGCCGATCGCGGCCTCTTGGTATGCTGCGATTCCTTTCATTGAATAACTCCCTTATCCCCCCGGCCTCAGTTACGTTTATAACTTTCAAAAGCTAAGCGAATAATTACAGCTTCGGTCTTTAATCATAAGGAGATGACCGGTGGTTTGTGCCCCAGTCATCTCCCCACGATAGTTCAAGCATACATCCAGGTTGCAGTTTTATCTCAGCAGGGTCAATGCCATCTGAGGCATCGTGTTGGCCTGTGCCAACATAGCGATACCGGCTTGTGCGAGGACCTGGTTCCTTGTTAATGTGGACATTTCAGCTGCCACATCCACATCGGAAATACGGGATTCTGCACCCATAAGGTTCTCAGCTTGAACACTGAGAACGGATACGGTATTTTCCAAACGGTTCATCTTGGCGCCAAAACCAGCGCGAGTCGTATTGGTGGTGTTAATTGCGGTGCCCAAAGTTGACAGTGCCGCCTGTGCGCTGGCTGCGGTGCCGATGTTAATGGCATCGATTCCAAGACCGCTCTTTGTCATATCGGCCATGTTGATGGTAATGCTGTCGGTCGCATCGCCGAAGACAACCGATATGGTGCCTGTGGCGCTGTTAAGCAAGCTGATGCCGTTAAATTCAGCCGAGCCGGCGATACGTTCGATTTCGCTCGCCAATT
>CAZKOQ010000284.1:0-4708 GCA_964554425.1 uncultured Pirellulales bacterium
GCTCGTCTTTGGCCCCAACCACCCCCGCCCCGCTAATGCCGTTAGCGGCGATGCCAACGATTTGCCGTGGGAGTGAAATAGCCGAATCTACACTATCCATAAAAGAAATCTTTACGGAACAAGCCATTATTTCTCAAACAATTTTTGAAGCTAATTGTTGACAATTTTACTGGCATCCAGTAAGATGTGTGTGAAAGGATAACAGCATGCTGCGAGTGGTCATTGGAGTATGTCTTTGCATGGCCTTTGGTTGTGGGGTAACAGGTTGCCGGATAGCTGAGAGCGACCTGGCAGCCGAAATCGACGAACTGTCCACCGACGGAGCAATAGAAAGCAAGTATGACCGTTGGTCTTATGTCAAGGACGGGCAGAAGTATTGTGCTGTTCATAACATCCTCCTTCAAGAAGATTCGGTACCTGTTCTCTTTGGTGACTTCTGGTTTGCTCCTGATTATTTTAAGGCGGAGTCGCGTACCTTTCCAAATGCAAAATCGGAAGTTATTATAACTATGCTCGGAAATTGGGATTCACCAGAGACTGAGAAGGTTTGGTACTGTCCAAAATGTCGCCAAGTAAAAAATGACTGGGTTGCTGCGCAGGAGGCTAAGCACAAAGGCGACATGCTTCGCCGCATAGGAAAAACTCCTGAGACAAAGTTGAGGAGTAGCGACGGCATAGACCTTTTGACTGAAGCGGCATCCTCTGGTTATGCTGATGTTGTCACAATGCTAATTAACAAGGGGGTGCCTGTGAATGCAGATGGCAGCTACGGGGCAACTCCCCTTCATGCGGCGGCAGAAGGGGACAGTTTGGAAATAGTCAAAATACTTATTATAGCCGGTGCCAATGTGAACTCTCGTGACGATTATGGTAGAACACCACTTCACGATGCCGCATGGTTTGCCTCGAAATTGGTTGTTCGCTTCCTTGTCGAAAATGGGGCCGACGTAAATGCTGAAGATAATGACGCCGAAAATCCGGGTACAACCCCTCTATGGTTCGCCAGAAACTTTAACCTTGAGCACCGAGATGTGGCCCCGTATTTGGAGAACGTCGGCGCAATTTATGACCCTGTGTTTATGCACCGCATAGAGCAACCTACCGACGTCAATGCACGAGATGAGGATGGTAGGACACTTTTGCACGAGGCCGCATTCGAAGGAGATTATAACGCCATCAAACACCTCATCCGGAAAGGAAGCAACATCAATGCAAGAGATAACTTCGGAACGACCCCGCTACACGAATCTGTTTTGGCCGCTTGGGGTTACAATCCGTCGGTAGTGAAACTTCTCATCGATGAGGGAGCCGACATTAACGCACAAGATGATTCGGGTCAAACGGCATTGCACTAAGCAGCCAGAGGAAAGCATGTTGGGTCTGTTCGATTTCTTATTAGCGCGGGGGCCGATGTAAATATAAAAGACGATACTCAAAAGACACCGTTACACGAAGCAGCGAGCTTAGGGAATGCCGAGATAGTCAAACTTTTACTTGCTGCTGGCGCATACCCTAACGCGAAAGAAAATCTTTTTGGACGCACCCCGTTGCACGAGTCAGACCTGGAAGTCAGCAAACTGCTAATCGATGCAGGGGCAGATGTGAATGCCAAAGATTATTTTGGAGAGACGCCATTATACCACTGTAGAACACTGGGACTCCCTGATGTAGTTAAACTTTTGCTTGAAGCGGGTGCTGATGTGAATGTGGTCAACAAAGAGGGCAAAACACCACTGGATGTAGCAGAGGCAGAGGGGCACAAGAGAGTAGCTACGCTCCTTCGTAAATATGGAGCACAACGAGCTAATCCGTAAGCAAAAGGCTCTGGCAGGTAAGACAAAAATCCACAAACTATAATAAAAACCATTAGTCGGGTTTTTTAAGCTCTTCGACCTTTGGCAGATCTTTGAGGGAGTTTAAGCCGAAGATTTCGAGGAATCTTTTTGTTGTGCCGTAAAGCATCGGCCTGCCGAGGACCTCTGCCCGGCCGACAATCTTAACTAATCCTTTATACATCAGCCCTCGAATCAGCTCACCTGCTGTAACACCCCTTATGGCCTCAATATCGGCCCGCATAACCGGCTGCTTGTATGCGATTATCGCAAGCGTTTCAAGGGCGGCAGGGCTAAGTTTATTATCACTGCGTTCACGAAGCAGCTTTTTGAGCCAGTGATTGTATGGACTTAGGGTGAGCATCTGGTAGCCGCCGGCAATCTGCTCAATCCTGAAGGCATTATTGTTTGCCTGGTATTTATTGTTTAGGGTCTCGATGTGCTGGCGGACCTGCTTTACGGTTGCCTCAACAATATTGGCCAGTCGTTCCACCGACAGCGGCTCATCGCTGGCAAACAAAACCGCCTCTACAACCGATTCGACTGTCAGCTCATTCAAATCGGCGTCGTTTTCCTCTGGCGTAATGGACTCTTCATTATTCGATATTCGATATTCGGTATTCGATATTTCCTGTTGTCTGTCGTTCATATATTCTTCCACTTAAACGGTTCTGCATCTTTTTTGCTTACTTTGATTGTTACCTGCGGCACCTGTTTTTGCAACTGTTTAGCCAACTTTTTCAGAATAAATCTCTCTGAAACGCTGTGGCTCAAGCATATACACGCAAGATTTGCCTCAGAAGCAGCCACTGCCTGATGGTGCTTGAGTTCGCCGGTAACATACAAATCTATCTTTGCGGTGATAACCGAGTTGATAATCTCTCCGCACGAGCCGGCGCAAACCGCCGCTGTTTTTACCAATTTCTTGGAGTCGCCGATTATGCCGACTGCTTTGGCGCCGGTACTTCTTTTGATTTTTCTTATAATTTGCTCTATCCGTATCGGCTGGGAGAGCTTGCCGATTCTGCCCAAACCGAATTTCACTTGGAGATTATAGAGCTTTATACAATCGAAGGCGGGTATCTGGTATGGATGTGCCTTTTTCATTGCCGCGATACAGTCATCGAGTTTTTCCGCCGGCACAATCGTCTCGAATCTCACCTCAGGCACCTTTTCTAACTTTCCTTTTTTGCCTATCGCCGGCTTTGCACCTTCCAGAGGCAGAAATGTCCCTGTCCCCTGTGCCTGGAAACCACAATGGCTGTAGTTTCCCATCTTACCTGCACCGGCGGCAAAGACCGCATCTGAAACTTTCGCCACCGCGCTAATGGGAATAAAAACGATGATTTTGTAAATATCGCTCAAAGCACTGTCAACAAAATCGCCAATCGGCTTTGCATCCACAATGCCGACAATTTCCGCAAGGGCATCATTTACTCCGCCTATGGCCGAGTCCAGAGCGGTGTGTATCGAAAAGACTGCAATCCCTCGGCGAATCAATTCATACACAACACCCGTTGCTCCCTCAGTTGTGATTTTCTTTAAGCCATCCCAAATCACCGGATGATAACTTACAATCAGGTCCGTTTTTAGCCGTTTTGCCTCAGCGACCACGGTGCCGGTTATATCAATGGTTAATAAAATATTTTTTACATCCTGCCTGGGATTACCGATAAGTAATCCCACATTGTCCCAGCCCTGCGCCAATTTAAGTGGAGCAATTTTTTCAATCGCCGCTGTAATATCCTTTACCTTCATTTGCTTTTCCTCTTATTGGTCTTCGTGCTCTGCTCGCCTGTCGCTGTCCCACACTCATTTTTGACAAACTCATCAAACCGCTTCTGCAATTGTTTAGTCAGCGGGCCGACCTTGCCATTGCCTACCGTGTGCCGCTCTACACTTGTTATCGGCATAACCTGCATAATTACATTCGTCAGGAAAATCTCATCGGCACTAAGCACATCGTCTATGAAGAGGTCTTTTTCGACAAATTCAATCTTGTCTCGAAAGGCAATCTGGCATATAGTTTTTCGCGTCACGCCCGCGAGGACCGGCGTTACAATCGGCGGGGTATAAAGAATGGAATTTTTGACCAGAAAAACATTACTTATACAGCCCTCGGCCAGCCGATTATCGGTTGTGAACCACAGCGCCTCGGCTGCCCCTTTCTGATGTGCCAATCGTAACGCAATCATACGCGAGAAATAGCTTGTCGTCTTGTGCCCATAAGTGGGTTCGACAGTATTCTGCTTGAATGGGCACAGCGCCACCATAACACCATTTTTATAATATTCCAGCGGGTAAGGCGTAAGTTTAACGGCGGTGATAAGCAGGGTGGATAGGCGTTTCTCATCCGGCTCGACCATCGGCCCGCCGGTCAAGGTCAGCCGTAGTCGCGCATCGCTCAACTTATTGGCCTTCAGGAGTTTGTAAATGGCGTCGGTGATATTTTCTCTGCTGTATGTGTGATTAATAGATAAACTATTTGCGCTGAAAAAAAGTCTATCTAAATGGTCTTTGAGGCCGAAGACCACTCCGTTACAACTTCGCATCGTCTCGAAAAGCCCCGCCCCATACAAAAAGCCGCTGTCACTGACGTCTATGCAGGCCTTGTCGGAATCGACCAATTTGTCGTTCAGAAAAACCTTTTCCATACATTTAGCTTTTAACGTGCAGCGGTTGGCGTTGCTGAACGCTATTTATTCCTGCTATTAGTGCTTTTGCCTTTGTGAGTGTTTCCTGCCATTCGACTTCCGGGTCCTCTAAATTAACTAATTAAGTCCATAATTGGGATCGTATGGGCCCGATCCTTTTATATAGACAACGATGTTTTGGGGGTCTGCTAAATCAACGCAAAGAGTATTTATGAAAAGTCC
>CAZKOQ010000285.1:0-4691 GCA_964554425.1 uncultured Pirellulales bacterium
CAGGCCCGGCCTTATTAACAAGAAAATCAGCAAGATGCTTCAGTTCATTTTCCGAGTCGTTCTCCCCCGGCACTAAAAGAGTCGTAATCTCAATCCAGATTTTCGTCTCCTTGGCAATATAACTAATCGTATCAAGCACCGGCTGCAATCGCGCCTTACACAGCCGCTTGTAATAATCCTCGCTGAATGCCTTCAAATCCACGTTTATCCCATCCAGCCAGCCCTTCGCAAAATCAATTGCCTCCCTCGTCATATAGCCGTTACTGACAAACACATTCGCCAGTCCCTTCTGTTTCGCCAGCACCCCGCAATCCGCGCACAACTCCATAAAAACGGTCGGCTCAGTATATGTATATGCGATACTCATGCAACCAGTCCGAATCGCCGATGCAACAATTTTTTCTGGCGGTATCGCCTCACCATCGATTCGCCCATCCTCTATCGCCGCCTGACTTATCTGCCAGTTTTGACAAAAATCGCACCGAAAATTGCACCCCATCGTCGCAATCGAAAAACTCCGTGAGCCGGGCTGAAAATGATACAAAGGCTTTTTTTCAATCGGGTCAACATTCGCCGAGCAGACCTTATGGTAATTAAGTGAATACAATGTCCCATCGATATTCTGACGAACCACACACCGCCCTAACTTCCCATCATCAATCACGCACCGATGCGAGCACAACCCACACTGAACCTTCTTATCGCCTTTTGCCTCCCAAAGCACCGCCCTTTTTTTGTCATTCCCGCGAAGGCGGGAATCCATTCCACAATTTTCTTTTGCCGTTGCCATAACTTCGTCCCTTTTGTCTGACCTCCTTCCTCATTCGACATTCGTAATTCGTTATTCGATATTCGACCCTGCAATTTATGCGAAACTTGTCCGCCAGGCATTCGGCGGACCTGTCCTGACCAAAGTCGAAGAAGCAGGAATCCAGCCGTCATTTAGTTTACCACTTCTCCTGATATACGCAAAAAAATAGCGGTTTTAGTTCACTCTGCCTCAAAATCTTATTTACCGACCGGCCAAAAGCGTTATGATACTATATAAAGCAGCCCTTGTGAAATCGCGCATCCGCTTATATTAAACACACAAGGAAGGAGTATCGGCCTATGGCAATCCGCTTAAAACTTGAAAGCATACTCGAGGGAATGGAATCTCAGTCAGACGAAAGCTCTACATTTCTTGATAGGAGAACCGGTGAGGTGGTACTTATTAGTGACGAGGAATTGCGCGCCGCTGAGGATGATGACCCCATCGAAGATTTTCCGGAATGGGAGCAGGACCTGGTCAAAATCGCCAAGGAAATAGTGGCTGAAACCGTTGATTACATCCCGTTGCCATCAAAGTTTGACATCCACGAGTATAGTATTATGGAAAATTTTTGTCTTTCCATAAACGATGCCGAAATCCGCGATACCTTGTATGGCCTGATAAAAGGCAGTGGCGCATTTCGCCGTTTCAAAGACGCCGTTTACCAGTTCGGCATTGAAAATAAGTGGTTCAATTACCGCAACGATGCATTCAAACAAATCGCCATAGACTGGTGCAACGAAAACGGCATTGAGTTTGACGCCGAATAGAATCTAAAAATTTCCTTCTCGTGCCCATGTGCATCAGGTACCGAGTTTCGAGTTCGCCCTATCTATTACCCGCCATACGCTACACTCCATAGCACTCTGCGAGCACTTTTATCGGATGCACGACCGTTGCCCCGCTTATCTGCTCAATCTGCATCTTGCAGGTGGCGCATTCGGTTAAAACCTTCTTTATAGGAGATTTTTCAAGCGCATCTTTTAAGCCCGCAGCTATCTGTGAGGATAATTCGTAATTTTTCTTTTGCATTCCGAATGTCCCTGCAAGGCCGCAGCAGCCGGCTTTGAGGTCAATAACCTTTATCCCGCAAAGCTGCTGCAAAAGTTCTATACTTGCCGTCTCATTGCCTATCGCGCACAAATGACACGGCAAATGATAAACATACTCGTCATTCGTCGCTCGCTGCTCGTCGCTCGTCCGTCGTTTTAATTTACCCTTCTTAAAAAGGCCATATAGATAGTTCATCAGCTCATAAGTATTTTCCGAGACAAGCTTTGCCTCCTCCCCCGTAACAAAATGCTGCAATTCCTCCTTCAGGCACAGCGCCGCACTCGGCTCAGAGCAAACGATTTTATAACCATCTCGCACCGCTTTTGCTAAATGCCTGACACTATACGCCAAATCCTTCTTCGCCCTTTTCACATCACCATATACAATCGCCGGCAGCGGGGCAGGCAACTGCTTCGGCAAAATGACTTCAATATCGTTTGCACTCAGCACATCTAAAACAGCGAATCCCAATTCGTGGTCGTTATAATTAGTGTATGTATCCACAAAATAAGCGACCTTATCTATCGGCTTTTCTGCCGTCAGGCATCTTGACGATATCACCGGCTGCTTCGCCAGATATTTTCGCCCTGTCTTCAAAAATGACCTTCGTGCAAAAGAGGGCACCGCCCTTCGCTTATCAATCCCCCCAAGTTTCTCTAACAGCCACTTAAAAGACGCCAGCCGCACCACAAAATTTGAGATTGGCGCAAAAACGCTGCCTAATATACTAAGATAGCGATTGCCGCTCAGCACTTGCTCTGCCCGACGAAAGCCCTTTCGCCTCGCATATTCCGCCCGCGTAAAACTCATAAGAGCGGAAATATCAACTCCCGATGGACATTGCTGCCGGCAGGCCTTGCAGTTAACACACAAATCCAGAAACTTTCTAAACTCCGCCGATTCAAAATCCTCCTCAGACAATTGCCCTGTCGCCCAAAAATTAAGGATATTCGCCTTCGCCCGCGAGCTGGCCAGCTCATCCCCAACTGCCCGAAATACAGGGCACATCCGCAAATCCGCTTCTCTACTTAGGCACAGACCGCATCCATAACACTGCTCTAACTCTAAAGCAAGCTCATCTTTCTCGAAAAGCAAATCTGTTTTTATCTTCTCCGGCAAAACCTTATTCGCCCTTCGCAAATCTCTCACCATCACACCGGGGTCGGGATTGATTATCTTGCCGGGATTCATTAGGTTATTTGGGTCGAATATCTCCTTAATCTTGCATAGTATCCGGTAAAATTCATCACCGTATTGCCTCCGCACAAACGCCGCCCTGACTAATCCATCGGCATGCTCGCCGCTGATTGACCCGCCCAACGACCACACAAGCATAAAAACCTCGTTCGCTATTGCCTGCATTTTTTTCACGTCCGCCGGGTCGCCCAGGTCCAGATATGGCCGCAAATGCAGCTCCCCATCGCCGGCGTGTCCAAAGAATGACATCTCAATATCATACCGCTTGACAACCTCCTGCAGCCCCGTAATATACTCCCCTAAGCGTCTGTAATCGACTGAAGTATCCTCCATAAATTCCGCCGGATGCTTTCTGCCTCTTTTCCGGTAGAGCAGCGGCCCTGCATCCTTGCGCAACTTCCACAGCCGCGACTGCTCCTGCGGGTCAAATACAATCCTTCGCCCGCTCGCCAATTTCCCCACCGCCGAATCGGTCGCCTCTATCTCTTCACGCACCTGCTCTTGCGTGTCGCCCGTATGCTCAACCAAAAGAACCGCCTCCGCCCCCCCCGGTAAAATGTCACGATACTTCGGCAGCGCCGCAAATGCTAAATCTATTAGCGTCTTGTCCATCAGCTCGCACGCCGTCGCTCCGCCGTCAACGACAATCGGCGCCGCCTTTGCCATTTTCGCAAGAGAATCAAACTCAAGCTGCAACAAACCCTTCGCCGCAGGCATCGCCACCGTCCGTAACTTTATTTTCGTAAAGATACCAAGCGTCCCCTCCGACCCCGCCAAAAATCGTGCCAAATCTATCCGCCCATCGTGACAAATCCCCCCAATGTTATACCCGCTCCGATTCCTTTTGGATTTCGGAAGTGCCTTGGCAATTACCGCTTCATTTTGCGAAATAAGTCCCAGACAATCCCTCGCAATCGCAGCAACTCTATCATCCCTGGCTTTATTGGGGTCAAGGTTATTTCCGAACTCCACCACACTGCCGTCAGCCAGAACCACCTCGATACTCTCAACATACTCACCGATATATCCGTATTGAAGTGAATGAGCACCCGTCGCGTTATTCGCAACGCACCCCCCCACCGTCGCCCGATTTGCGCTCGATGGGTCAGGCCCGATTTTCCTGCTATACTTACTCAGGTATTTATTCAAATCATCCAGCACCACCCCCGGCTCACAAACCACACTCGCCCCATCGCCATCCACGCCGACAATCTTATTCATATATCGCGTCATATCAAACACGATGCCGCTGCACAGCGACTCCCCCGCCACCCCGCTCCCTGCCCCGCGAGCAGCAACCGGAATACCCCCAGCAGCAGTGTATCTGACAACAGCCGCTACATCCGCAGCATCACGCGGCGCAACGACACACATCGGCACTATCCTGTAAATGCTCGCGTCTGTGCTATATGCCGCCCGATGCAATATATCGACAAAAACATCTCCGCGAACGACATTACGCAGGTCGGATGCAATCTCTTCCAGCCCTTGCCCTCTGATTTTACCTACATCCACAAACACTCACTCCTTTTTGTCATCAAGAATTTATACCAAATTATTGTTCTGATCTTCTACTGCTTTGTCACAGGTTAAATGATGAACAATGTCATTCTGAGTCCTTCGCTTCGCT